>JAFAHL010000699.1 GCA_019237215.1 Hyphomicrobiales bacterium
TCGGCGTCGAGCAGCTCAGTGACGAAATCCTCGTCAGTTTCGATCACATTGCCGGACGGCGCCTTCTTGCCGATCGTACCCGCGCAAAACGGGTAGACATAGAACGCGCCATCCGGCTTGGGACAGGTCAACCCCTTCGCCTGGTTAAGCATGCCGACGGCGAGATCACGCCGTTCCTTAAAGACCGCGTTGTGCTTGGGGATGAAATCCTTCGGGCCGTCGAGCGCCTCGACCGACGCCCATTGCGCGATCGAGTTCGGGTTGGTCGTCGACTGCGATTGCAGCGTCGCCATCGCCTTGATCAGAAACTCGGGCGCGCCGGCGTAGCCGATGCGCCAGCCGGTCATGCAGAACGCTTTCGATACGCCGTTGAGCGTCAACGTGCGATCGTACAGTGCGGGCTCGGCCTGGGCCGGCGACACGAACACGAAGTCGTCGTAGACCAGATGCTCGTACATGTCGTCGCTCAGCATCCAGACATGCTTGTGGCGCATCAGCACGTCGGTAATCGCCTTCACCTCGGCCGGCGTGTAGGCGGAGCCGGTCGGATTCGACGTGGACTGCGACTGTAACGTCCCCATCGCCGCGATCAGTGCCGCGGGGCCGCCGGCGTAGCCGATGCGCCAGCCGGTCATGCAATAGGTCTTGGAAACGCCGTTCACCGTCAACGTGCGCTCGTAGAGCCGGGGCTCGACCTGCGCCGGCGTGGTGAATTCGAACTCGTCGTAGACGAGGTGCTCGTACATGTCGTCGGTCATCACGTAGACCTGGGGATGCCTGACCAGCACGTCGGTGAGCTTCTTGAGCTCGGCGCGCGTATAGGCCGCGCCGGTCGGGTTCGACGGCGAGTTGAGCAGCACCCATTTGGTCTTCGGCGTGATCGCGCGCTCGAGCGCCTCGGGGCGCATCTTGAAGCCCGATTCGAGGGTAGTGGGCACGGCGACCGGCTCGCCGCCGGCGAGCATGACCATGTCGGGATAGCTCACCCAATAGGGCGCCGCGAGAATCACCTCGTCGCCTGGATCGAGCGTCGCCACGAACGCATTGTAGAGCACCTGCTTGCCGCCGGTGCCGACGATGATCTGACTCGGCTTGTAATCGAGGCCGTTCTCGCGCTTGAACTTGCGGGCGATCGCGGCCTTGAGCTCCGGGATGCCGTCGACCGCGGTATACTTCGCCGCCTTGCCGGCCTCGATCGCCTTGATCGCGGCGCGCTTGATGTTCTCCGGCGTGTCGAAATCCGGCTCCCCGGCTCCCAGCCCGATCACGTCGCGGCCCGCGGCTTTGAGCGCACGCGCCTTATCCGTCACCGCGATGGTGGCGGACGGCTTGATGCGCTTGAGCGATTCTTTGAGCAGGGCCGATTCTTTGAGCAGGGCCATGAGAATCTCCGCTTACCCTTTGCGGGCGCGAGCTTCCTAATGGGCGCGGCCGCCGGCGGCAAGCCTCAATCGCCCATCCACACACCAGTGTGATCGTGCCGACACACGCGGGCCTGGAAGGGCGTTGAACCCACGTTGGAATTTACGCCGGCTCACATTCGGCGCGCGCTTCGGGAGGACATGCGCCCCGACGCTCGCGTTATTAGACCCCACATTCGCACCCTTGAGCGCGTGATTTTCGGGCCGGCGGCGGCTAGACTATTGGCCGACACGAAACGATTGTCCCCGGGAGGACGCCATGAAGCTCACCGCCGAGCAGATCAAGACCTTCGATGAGCAGGGTTACGTGTTTTTCCCGAACTGCTTCGCCGACGAGGAGGTTGCGGTCCTGCGCAGCGAAGCGGACAAGATTTTCAGGAGCAATCGCCAGGAGGTCTGGCGCGAGAAGACCGGCGCGCCGCGCACCGCCTTCGCCGCGCACACCTATAACGAGGCCTTCCGGCTGATGGCGCATCACCCGCGCTTGGTCGAACCGCTGCAGCAGCTGTTCGGCGAAGGCGTTTACGTCCATCAGTTCAAGATCAACGCCAAGGCCGCGTTCGAGGGCGATGTTTGGCAGTGGCATCAGGACTACGGCACCTGGGCGCGCGACGACGGCATGCCCGAGCCGCGCGCCATGAATATCTCGATCTTCCTCGACGAGGTACTGCCGATCAACGGTCCGTTGATGCTGATCCCGAAGAGCCACAAATACGGCACGCTCGCCGCCGGTCACGACACCAGCACGACTTCCTATCCGCTTTGGACGCTGGATCCGGAGACGGTGACGCGGCTCTGCGCCCAAGCCGCGCCGCCGGGCGGCGTCGGCATCGTGGCGCCGACCGGCAAGCCCGGCTCGGTGTTGATGTTCCACGGCAATCTCGTGCACGCTTCGCCGCCCAACATCACCCCCTATCCGCGCAAGATCGTGTACCTGACGCTCTGCGCCGTCTCCAACCACATCACCAAGTTCACCCGACCCGAATGGATCGCCCACCGCGACTTCACGCCGATCGTGCCGGTGGAGGACGACGCCCTCATCGCCCATGCCCGCGCCCATCGCGTCGCGGCCGAGTGACGGCGAAAAATGATTTTCTGCAGATGACCGGTGCGGCAGCAGGCGTCGGCTGCGGTCGGCCGCCGCGGTAGTCGGCGACCACTCACCGGAGCTCAGCTCGCGTCATGACATTGCCGCCCTAATGGCTTAGGCCCATATCTCGGCACGGCGGCGGCGATCTCCGCCGGAGGGAAGGCGATGTATACGCTCTACTCCATGCAGCGATCGGGCAACAGCTACAAGGTGCGCCTCGCGCTCGCCCAGCTCGGCATTCCTTTTCGCCTGGTCGAAATCGACATCCTCAAAGGTGAGAGCCGCACGCCCGAGTTCCTGGCCAAGAATCCGCACGGCCAAGTGCCGCTGCTCGAAGCCGCGCCCGGCCGCTATCTCGCCGAATCGAACGCGATCCTCTGGCACCTGGTGAGCCGCACGCCGCTGCGGCCCGAGCACCGCATCGATCGCGCCGAAGCGTTGCAGTGGATGTTCTTCGAGCAGCACAGCATCGAGCCCAACATCGGCGCCGCCTATTTCTGGCTGGCGCTGGTCAAGGGCGGCCGCGAGCTGCAGCAGCACGCGCTCGAGGACTGGATGGAGGAAGGTTATCGCTCGCTCGCCGTGATGGAGAATCATCTCAAGCACCATCGCTATTTCGTCGGCGATCGCTACAGCGTCGCCGACATCGCGCTCTATGCCTACGCCCACCTCGCGCATGTATGCGATTACGAGCTCACGACCTTTCCGGAGATCCGTGCCTGGCTCGAGCGCGTGGCGGCGCAGCCGGGCTATGTCCCGATGGATTGGCAGCCCGAGAACGTCGTAGCGGCGGAGTGAGCGCGCGAGCGACGGGGCTGCGCGCCGCAAAAAGCGGCCGTATCTTGCGGCCGAACGACAAGCGCGCTCGGCGTTAACGCTTCGTTAACCAAAAACACAAATTTGCCCTTCTTCGCCAATGCCTCCGCCTAACTCCGGCCGAATCGACGCCGGCATCCGCCGCGACAAATGAGTCGACTGATTCGCGGAGATTGACATGCCCAAGCCATTAACAAGTCCCACCGGAATCAAGCCCGGGGCTCGCCCGGGGCCGGCGCCGAGGCATCGCTCCATCACTCTCGTCGAATTGATCATCACTGCCGCGCTCGCCTTATCGACTGCCGTCGCCGTCACCGCCGTCTCGATCGGCATGGCGCGCGCGGACGTGGTCGGCGCCATGACCAGCGGCGACGGCACCCCGCTCGCGATCGCGCTGTGCATCGCCTTTCTGCTCGCCGCCATGGGCGCGCTTACCGTCATCGTCGCCGCCAACCCGCGGCGCAACTGATCATCGTTTCGGGCGGCCGGTCGGGGGAAGTCACTGCCGCGCGTCGTCGGACGCGCGGCAGTGCTGCTGTTGGGCCGCTCACTCCGGCTTGATATTGGCTGCCTTGATGATCGGCCACCAGGTCTCGATCTCGGCCTTGTGAAAGGCGCCCAGCGCCTGCGGCGTCTGCTCCTCGCGCGTCGCGATCACGTGGCCGAGCTCGGTGAGCCGCTGCCGCACGGCCGGATCGGCCAGCGCATCCACCACCGCGCTGTTGAGCTTGGCTACGATCTCGCTGGGCGTGCCTTTGGGGACCCACAGGCCGTTCCAAAACGAGATGTACATCCCCGACACGCCCACCTCGTCCATGGTCGGAACCTCGGGCGCGGCCGGCCAACGTTCCTTCGACATCACGGCAAAGGCTCTGATTGCTCCGCTGCGCACGAACGACAGCGTTTGCGACGCTTCGGCACAAAACATGTCGATCTGGCCGGCCACCAGATCCTGCATCACCGGCGCACCGCCGCGATAAGGAACCAACTGGAAACTGGTGCCGGTCTTCTGCTGGAAGTAGAGCAAGCAAACATGCGCCGCGCTGCCAGCCCCGACGGTCGCCGCCGATGCCTTGCCGGGGTCCGCTTTGAGCCAAGCGATCAGCTCGCGGGCGTTCTTCGGCGGCAGTGCGTTCTTGCCGACGATCATCAACGGCGTGGCGCTGATGCGCGACACCGGCTGCAATTCCAGCACTGCGTCATGGGCGGCCGGATACATCGCGCCCGCCCCGACGTGGCTCGTCCAATTGCCGATGCTGAGCGTGTAGCCGTCGGGTGCGGCTTGCGCGGCGCGGGCGACGCCGATACTAGCGCCGGCGCCGGTCACGGTCTCGATGATCACCGGCTGGCCGAGCGACACCCTCATGCGCTCGCCCAGGATGCGCGCAAGCGTGTCCGTCGGCCCGCCCGCCGGGAACGGCACGATCATGGTGATGGGATGCGATGGATAGCCTTGCGCATGGGCAACTCCGCCAACGCCGAGCGCGACGGCAATTGCCGCGGCAAAGGCTGTCATCTTCATGGCTGTCCTCGCCGTTCCGCTGGAGAATTTTGCCCGCCGACGATGACACGGAGCGCGGCGGGAAAGTCAACCGTGTCGTCACATCGATGTGAACGGCTCGAAACTTGCCGGAACATCGTCGGCAACGCATGGTTGCCGCACCGACGCGTGACATCGAGGCATGGCGCGCAGAAGAGCGCAGGAGCATTCGCGATGAGGTGGTCAGCGGTGGCGTGCGCAGTCGGGGCCGTTGCGATCGGCTGCCCGCCCGCCGGCGCGCAAGTTTTCCATTCCTCCGCCGGCGACGTCGCGGTGGAGACCGTAGCGAAGAACCTCGATCATCCTTGGGCGATCGCCTTCCTGCCCGCCGGCCGCATGCTGGTGACCGAGCGGCCCGGGCGCATGCGCATCGTCGCCAAGGACGGCGCGCTCTCTCCCGCGCTCGCCAGCGTGCCGAAAGTATTCGCGTCGGGCCAGGGCGGCCTGCTCGACGTCGCGCTCGACCGCGGCTTCGCGCGGAATCACACGATCTATTTCTGTTACGCCGAGCCGGTGGACGGCCGCGGGCGCACCGCGCTCGCGCGGGCTCGGCTGGTGGACGAAGGCACGCCCCGGCTCGACGCGGTCGAGGTGATCTTCCGCCAGGCCGGCCCGCTCTCGAGCGGCAATCATTTCGGCTGCCGTATCGTGCAAGCGCTGGACGACAATCTCTTCTTGACCGCCGGCGAGCATTTCACCACCCGCGACCAGGCGCAGAATCTTGCCAACGATCTCGGCAAGATCATTCGCATCCGGCCCGATGGCTCGGTCCCGCCGGACAATCCCTTCGTCGGCGCGCCTGCCGCCAAGCCCGAGATCTGGAGCTACGGCCACCGCAATCCCCAGGGTCTCGCGCTCCACCCCGTGACCGGGAAGCTGTGGGAGCACGAGCACGGGCCGCGCGGCGGCGACGAGATCAACATCATCGAGAAGGGCAAGAACTACGGCTGGCCGGTGATCGGCTACGGCATCGACTACAACGGCGCCAGGATCCACGAGAGCACGCACAAGCAGGGCATGGAGCAGCCGCTCAAGTACTGGGTGCCCTCGATCGCGCCGTCCGGGATGGCGTTCTACACCGGCAGTTTGTTGCCGGCCTGGCGCGGCAACCTGTTCGTCGGCGCGTTGGCCGGCCAACTTTTGGTCCGGCTCGAACTCGACGGGGACAAGGTGGGCAAGGAGGAGCGCCTGTTGCAGGAGCTGCGCGAACGCATTCGCGATGTTCGCGACGGGCCGGACGGCGCGCTGTGGCTCGCCACCGACAGCTCCTCGGGTCGGATTCTCCGCATCACGCCATGACCGCGATTCCTGCGCTCACCACCGCCGTCCGCGGGCAGCGCTTACGGCGAGGGGATGCGCCGCGCCATCGTTGCGAAACGCAATAATTGCGGCAGGACGAGCCAAACAAGCCCCGCCGTCATAGTCCCGACACGAAGCTTCTCTACCCGGCCGCATCCGATCCGATCAAGGCAATGCGGGCCCGCTTCACGGCGCCACGGGTGGCGTCGCCGCGCGCTCGCGATGCGTTTCGAGCCTGTGCCATGTTTTCGCTGTTCGAGCGGCTGTTGAAGCCGACCGACCCACCGGAGCAGGCGGAGCCGCCGCCCGGCTTCACCGCGTTCTTCTGGCATTTCGCCCGGCAGGCGAAGGGCCTGTTCGCGGCTTTGTTCGCCGCCGGCTTGGTGGTGGCGCTGCTCGATTCGACCATTCCGGTGTTCATGGGCCGCATCGTCACGTTGATCACGGCGAGCCCGCCGGACGAGCTGTTCGCAAAATTCTGGCCGCATCTGTTCGGCATGGCGTTGGTGCTGCTGGTTGCGCGTCCGATCGCGCTCACCGCGCAGAACCTGATCGCGAACCAGGCGATCTCGGCCAACGTGTCGAATCGCATCCGCTGGCAGAACCACTGGTACGTGGTGCGCCAGTCCTGGGCGTTCTTCCAGAACGACTTCGCCGGCCGCATCGCCAACCGCGTGATGCAGACTGGCCCTGCGATCCGCGAGACCCTGGTCGCGCTGCTCACCAGCGTCTGGTACATCCTCGTCTACGGCACGAGCGCGCTCATTCTGCTCGCCTCCGCCGACCCCGTGCTGGCGCTGCCGGTCGCGCTGTGGTTCCTCGGCTATCTGCTGATGCTGCGCGTCCTCGTGCCGCGCATGCGCGACCGTTCCAAGGACGTGTCGGAAGGGCGCTCGCTGCTGACCGGGCGCATCGTCGACAGCTACACCAACATCCTCACGGTGAAGCTGTTCGCCCGCGCGCGTGAGGAGGACGCCTATGTGCGCGACGCCATCGATCACCACACCAAGCTGTTCTATCGCTCGCTGCGGCTCAACACGCTGTTCGGCTTCTGCCTGTCCGCGCTCAACGCGACGATGGTGACGGGCACCGGCGCGCTCGCGCTGGTCTTGTGGACGCAAGGCAAGGTCGAGGTCGGGACCGTGGCAATGGCGCTGCCGCTCGCCTGGCAGATCGTCAACATCGCCGGCTGGGTGGCCTGGCAGATCACATCGATCTTCGAGAACGTCGGCGTGATCCAGGAAGGCATGATGACCATCGCCCGGCCGATCACGCTCACCGACCGGCCCGATGCGGCCACCCTCAAGGTGACGCGCGGCGAGATCAGATTTGAGGATGTGCGCTTCGGTTACGGCCGCGAGAGCGGCGTCATCGACGGCCTGACCTTGAGCGTCCGCCCGGGCGAGAAAATCGGCCTGATCGGCCGTTCCGGCGCCGGCAAGTCGACGATGGTCAATCTGCTGCTGCGCTTCTTCGATCTCGAGGGCGGCCGTATCGTGATCGACGGCCAAGACATCGCCACGGTCACGCAGGAGAGCCTGCGCGCCCAAATCTCCGTGGTCACGCAGGACACCTCGCTGCTGCACCGCTCGATCCGCGACAACATCCGCTACGGCCGTCCGCAGGCGACCGACGCCGAGATCGTGACGGCGGCGAAGCTCGCCCACGCCGACGAGTTCATCGGCGAGCTCGAGGACTGGAAACAGCGGCGCGGCTATGCGGCGCAGGTCGGCGAGCGCGGCGTGAAGCTCTCCGGCGGCCAGCGCCAGCGCGTCGCCATCGCGCGCGTGATCCTCAAGGACGCGCCGATCCTGGTGCTCGACGAGGCGACCTCGGCGCTTGACAGCGAGGTCGAGGCGGCGATCCAGGCGAGCCTCGGCGCCCTGATGGCGGGCAAGACCGTGATCGCCATCGCGCACCGGCTCTCGACCATCGCGCAGATGGACCGGCTGATCGTGCTCGAGCGCGGCCACATCGTCGAGCAGGGCTCGCACGACGAGCTGCTGCGCCAGGCCGGCCACTACGCGGCGCTCTGGCGCCGCCAGTCCGGCGGCTTCATCGACGCCGGCGACG
>JAFAHL010000742.1 GCA_019237215.1 Hyphomicrobiales bacterium
GCCGACGGCCGCTTCGTCCCGGCATTGGCGAGCGCGCGCACCTTGCCCGCCGCGATTTGCGGCAACACCACCGGCATGAGGTCGAAGAACATTTGGACGTGGCCGGCGATGAGATCGTTCATCGCCGGTCCCGCGCCGCGATACGGCACGTGCACGATATCGATGTTGGCCATGCTCTTGAACAGTTCGCCGGAAAGGTGATTGGTCGTACCGTTGCCGGCCGAGGCGAAATTGAGTCTGCCCGGCTCTTTCTTCGCCAGCGCGATCAGCTCCTGCACGCCGTTCGCCGGCACGCCGGGATTGACGATCAGCACGATGGGCGCCGTCGCAAACAACGCGACTGGAGCGAAGTCCTTGGCCGGATCGAAGGCAAACTTGCTATAGAGGGTCTGGTTGACGGTGAGCGGTCCAGGCGCGGTGAATAGGAGCGTGTAGCCGTCCGGCTCCGCCTTGGCGACGAATTCGCTGCCGGTGTTGCCGCCGCCGCCCGAGCGGTTCTCGACGATGACTTGCTGTGCGAGATCGTCCGTGAGCTTCTGCGCCAGAATTCGCGCCATCACGTCGACCGATCCGCCCGGCGGGTATGGATTGACGATGCGAACGACACGCTCGGGATAGGCCTGCGCCGTCACCTCAACGGCGAGGCCGAAGAGCCATAGCACCACGATCGAGATCAAACGCGAGATCTGTGACATCCGGTTGCGTTCCACGCGCTCTCCTTCTGTGCTGGCAGCCGAAACTATGTCATTTCCCCCATTGCCCACCAGCGCGTATGTTGGCGAGACTGTGCGAGGAATGAGCCGATGAGCAAGCTGCGTCTGACATTTGCCTGCGGCCCCTACGACCGCACGCTCGCGCTCCGCGACGGGTCGGTGCAACCCGAGGGCATCGAGCTCAACTACATCGCCTCGCAGCCTCCCGACATTTTCTGGCGCATGCTGCAATTCAACGAGTTCGAAATCTCGGAAATGTCGCTGTCGAACTACGCCACGCTGGTGAGCACTGGCAAGGCGCCGTTCGTGGCCATCCCGGCATTTCCGTCGCGGGTCTTCCGCCACGGCTACTTCTTCATCAACACCGACAAAGGGATCAAGACGCCGGCCGACCTCAAGGGCAAGCGCGGGGGCGTCCCCGAATACACTATGACGGCGGCGGTCTATATGCGCGGCCTGCTGCAGCACGAATATGGCGTCAAGCCGAGCGAGGTCGAATGGGTCCAGGGCCGCGCCGACCGCCTGGGCCGCAAGCTGCCCGCGGACATTCGCCTCATCCAGGCGCCCCCCGGAACCGAGCTCGGCGAGCTGCTCGAGCGCGGCGAGATCGACTTCATCATGACCGCGAACAACCCGCTCGCCTTCCGCCGCGGCTCCCCCAAGGTGCGCCGGCTGTTTCCCAACTACCCCGAGCTCGAGAAGGACTATTACCGACGGACCAAGATCTACCCGATCATGCACACGGTGGTGATCCGAAACGACGTCTACCAGCGCGATCCGTGGGTGGCGTTGAGCATGTACAAGGCGCTCTGTCGCGCCAAGGAACACGCCTATCATCTGTTGTCGGACATGGGCTCACCCAAAGTCTCATCCGCATGGCTGCAGCCGCTGATCGAGGAGGAAAAAGAGATTATCGGGTCGGATTGGTATCCCTACGGCATCGAGGCGAACCGGCCGACGATCGAAGCCCTGCTTCAGTATACCCACGAGCACGGGCTGACCGACCGCCGCGTCAAACTGGAGGAACTGTTTGCGCCGAGCACGCTGCGCGACATTCCGCTGAGCGAGGGTCAGCACGTGTAAGCTCGAATCCGGCCGGTTGGCTCGCCATCATCACATTGGCGCTGTCGAGAACCAGGGATTATGGCTCGCCCGCGTGCGCAGCAATAGCAACGACGGGGGCTCATCCGCCGGACCCGGAATAAACGAGACCAAATCGAGGAGGACAACGATGACCATACCGCAACTGATGCCGTGGATCGGCGGGCCGGTGAAGTTCGAAGCCGGCCTCTCGCCGCTCGTGTGCCCCATCGACGAGACCGTGGCCTCGCAAATCATCGAGTCCGACGCCAAGGTCGTCGATGCCGCGGTCAAGCACGCCCATGCGGCATTCCTCAAGCATCAGGACGCCGCCGCCGCCAAGCGGGTCGAGTGGTTGTTGGCCGCGGCCGATGCCATCGACAAGATCGAAGGCGAGCTGGTCCACTCGCTCATCCGCTTCATCGGCAAGCCACGCCGGGCCGCCACCTTCGAGGCCAAGCGCGTGGGGACATTCATCCGCGCCTGCGCCGCGCAGGTGCCTCACCTCATGGGCGAAGTGCTGCCGCTCGACGTGACGGCGGCAGGCTCCGGCCGTTTCGGCTTCACGACGCGCGTGCCCTACGGCGTGGTGGCCGCGGTCACCCCGTTCAACGGGCCCGCCAATCTCCTCATTCAGAAAGTCGCCCCGGCGCTGGCGGTCGGCAACGCGGTCGTGGTCAAACCGTCGCCGCCCGGCACCGAAGTCGCGTTGCTGATGGCGCAAGCTGTGAAGACCGCGGGCGTGCCCGACGGGCTCTTCAACGTCGTGCCCGGCGGGCGCGAGACCGCGAAGCTCCTTGCCGCCCATCCGCTGGTGGCCGTCGTCACCGTCACCGGCAGCACCGCGGCCGGCAACGAACTCGCCCGCGCCGCGGGCGCGAAGAAATTCATCGGCGAGCTCGGATCCAACGCCGCGAACATCGTCTGCGCTGACGCCGACCTCAACGATGCCGCGACGCGCATCGCGGGCGCGGCCTTCGAGGCGAGCGGCCAGCAATGCATCTCGGCGCAGCGGGTGATCGTTGAGCGGCCGGTGTTCGACCGCTTTCTCGAATTGTTCGTCGCGGCGGCCAAGAAGCTCAAGGTCGGCGATCCCGACGACGCCGCCATCGACGTCGGGCCGATGGTGAGCAGCGCCGCCGCCGACCGCGTCGAAGCCATGGTCAAGGACGCCGTTGCCAACGGCGCCAAGCTCGTGCTCGAGCCGCAGCGCCGCGGCGCCATTCTCGGACCCGCGATCGTGGCGAATGCGCCACCGCAGGCGCGCCTCATGCGCGAGGAGGCGTTCGGTCCGGTCGTCGTCGTGCAAAGCGTCGCCGATGTCGACGCCGC
>JAFAHL010000779.1 GCA_019237215.1 Hyphomicrobiales bacterium
GATCTGCCGTGGTTACGCCAAGCGCGCGTACTTCTCCGCTCTGGGCCAGCGGCCAAATGGTCGTCATACTGTCGATCGCAAGATCGATTTGACCGCTGATCATGGCGGCCATCTCGTCCGAAGAGGCTCGGAACGGAACGTGAGTCATGGTGGTGCCGATCGCGCGTATGAACATGACCGCACAAAGATGGGAGGATGTGCCGTTGCCGGACGAGCCGTAGTTCAGTTTGGCGTCGTTCGCCTTCGCGTAAGCTATGAGTTCGTACACGCTTTTGACGGGCAATTGATTGCGGACCACCAAAAGGTTGGGGAATCGGACGAGAGGCGAGATCGGCGCGAAATCTCGTTCCGGATCATATTGAAGTTTGCTGTAGAGCGCGGGGTTGATGGTCTGCGTGCTCACCGTACCGAGCACCAGGGTGTAGCCATCAGGTGCTGCCTTCGCGACGATGCCCGCCCCAATGCTGCCGCCGGCCCCGCTTTTGTTTTCGATGACGACAGGTACGTGGTACTTCGCCTGAAAATGCTGCGCAAACAAGCGAGCCACCAAGTCGGCTGACCCTCCCGCCAGAAACGGCACTACAATCGTGATGTTGCGTTGCGGCCACGCAGCTTGACCGCGGGCGATCGTTTGCGACAACAAACTTCCTGCTGCAGCGAGCGTGAGAAAGTCGCGGCGTTTCATCACCATGTCCTCGGCGACGCATGAGCCGCGGCAGTATATGTATCCTGCGATAGCGGGCAAACCCAGGGCTGTGATCGGTGGCGCGACAGCCCAATTGAGATCGAGCGGTGGCCGTCATTCGTCGTTGTCCGCTGGCGTTCGAGCACGCCGTCGAGCGCGGCTCAATCGCTGATGATGGGCTTTCCCCCGCTCAGTGCGCAGTCATCGGCATCATGTTGCTGTTGAGGTTGGCGATGATCCAGACGGAGCCGGTAATGACGAGAAAGACGATCAGCACGCCGAAGGCGAGAGCCAGAATATTGTTCGTGCTGTCGGAGCCGCTGCCCAGATGCAGAAAGAAAACGAGGTGAATCCCTATCTGTGCGAAGGCGAGTACGATCAATCCGACCGGGATGCCCGGGGGCCAAAGCAAATTGGTCTGCGACACGACGAACGAGGCGATCGTCGCCAGGATCGCAAGCACCAGACCCACGGTGTACGACAGGTAGCTGGCCGTGGGCTCATGCTCTTCGACACCGGGCGTCCGGTCCTCGAACAAACGATCGCTCATTAGGATGCTCCCATCAGATAGACCAACGTGAATACCCCGACCCAGACGATATCCAGCGCATGCCAGAACAGGCTCCAGCACAACAGACGTCGCAGCACGGCGGCTTGCAGGCCTTTGGCGATCGCCTGGGCCGCCAGATAGATGAGCGCGATCAACCCGCCGGCGACGTGGACGCCGTGCGTGCCGACCAAGGTGAAGAAGGCGGACAGAAAGGCGCTGCGCGAGGGGCCGGCGCCCTTCGCCACCATGCCGGCAAATTCCGTGACCTCGATGATCAGAAAGGCTGTACCGAGCACGAACGTGACCACGGCGAACATCAAGAAGCGCCCCGGATGCCGTCGCTCGGCGGACAACGCCCCGAGCCCGCACGTGTAGCTCGAGAGCAACAGACACATCGTCTCGATGAAGACGTTGCGGAGATTGAACAGCTCGGCTCCGGTCGGTCCGCCGGCGGTATTGCCCCGCAAGACCGCAAAGGCGGCGAACAGCGCCGAGAACATGACCATGTCGCCGAGGATGAAGATCCAGAAGCCATAAGCGACGACGATTCGCTTCGAGGCCGGCCCGCCGCCGCCGCGCCCGCGCGCGAGCTCCGTCGGAACCGCGGTTGGAGCTCTATCGATTGTTGCAATCGCCATGAAGCTGCCTCACCTCACCGGGCCCGTTCCATTTGCGCAACTTCGGCCGCCGAGATTTCGTGCTCGCGGTCGATGTTCCATCCGGCTATCAGGACCACGGTTGCGGCGGCGAGGAAGCCGAGGATCGCCAGCCACCAGATGTGCCAGATCAGCGAGAAACCCATGACAACCGCAAAGAAAGCGGTAATGAAACCGGCCGGGCTGTTGCGCGGGATTTCGATCGGTTCATATACCGGCTCAACCGGGGCCCGCCCGGTGCGCTTCATGTGCCAGAACGCATCGATAGTCTCGACTTTGGGCAGCACCGCGAAATTGTAGGCCGGCGGCGGCGAAGAGGTTGACCACTCCAGGGTTCGACCGTTCCACGGGTCGCCTGT
>JAFAHL010000120.1 GCA_019237215.1 Hyphomicrobiales bacterium
CTCGGTTTCCGGCGTGATGGCGTTGAGATTCCACATGCCGATGCCGCCGACGCGCTTGCCCTCCGGGGCCCCGGTGCCGGTCGGCGTGGCGCCGACGTCGAGACGCAGGAACGCCGGCGGCGTGAAATTGATGATCTGCCAGCGATCTACGTTGGCGGTGAAGCCGCCCGCCTTCACGAAGGTGGGCGGCGGCGGCGCGTCGACGATCCACCGGGTGACCGCGACGCCGTCCTCGGTGCGTTGCACCTTGACTTGCGCCTGGTCCACTAGCGCCGAGTTCCCGATCGTGGTCCCGTGCACGAAGGCGAGATGGGTGAGATCGAGCAGGTTGTCGACCACGAGCTGCCAGTTGCCTTTGACGTGAAGGTACTCACCCTTGGCGCCCCAATTCGGATCGTCGAACCAGTGGAAATCCGTGATCTTGTCGGGATCGGCAAGCGCGGGATCGCCCATCCAGATCCACAGCCAATGGTAGCGCTCGACCACGGGATAGCCTTTGACCCGCGCCGAGCGTGGAATCGTGTCCTGGCCGGGCACCCGCACGCAGGTGCCGGTCTTGTCGTAGCGAAGCCCGTGGTAATGGCACTGCAACACGTCGCCGACCAACGTGCCCATGGAGAGCGGCAGATGACGGTGCGCGCAGCGATCCTCGAGCGCGACCGGCGTGCCGTCTTCGAGCCGATAGAACACAATGGGCTCGCCCAGAATGATGCGGCCCAGCGGACGGCGTCCGATCTCGTGGTCATAGGCCGCGACGTACCAGTAGTTCCTGAGGAACATGGGCTTTCCTCCCGTTCAATCGCGGCCGAATTGCGCGACCAGATAAGCGGAGATCGCCTGGACCTCGTCGGGCGCCGACATGCCCCAGCGCTCGTACATGTTGGCGACCACCGTCTCCCAATCGCGCTTCTGCCGCTTGACCACGGTGACCCGCTCGAGGTTGTGGCAAACCGCGCAGCGCGTCTCGACCAGCTCCTTGCCCGGCCCGCTCGGCAGCGCGGCCGCGGTGGCGGCCGGCGCGCCAGGCCCGAAATTGGTGATGAGATATTGGATGACGGTGTCGGCCTCGCGCGGGGTCAATTGCGCGCCGCGCAGCACCATGTTGTAGACGTGCTTCTTCCAGCCGACCGGCCCGTCGCGGCCCGCCATGATCACGTTCAAGGTGTGGCATTGCGAGCAGGCGGTTGCGACCAGGTCGCGGCCCTCTCCCGGCGGCAACGCGCTCGCGGTCTGAGCGCGAAGCGGCGCGGCGGCGCCGAGAACCAACGCCGCGAGCGCGCTTGCCAGCAAGATATGCCGCATGGTCACACCTTGCGCTGACGCAAATCCGCGACCGAGTAGGGCGGATGCCAGCTCGAGACCGCGCCGATGCCGTCGCGATAGGTGTGGATGTCCAAGAGATAGGGCCGTCCGTCCGCGGTCGCGCGCTTGGCGCGCTCGATCGCGCCTTTGAGCTTGTCCGGCTCTTTGACCACCTCGCCCTCGACGCCGAACGCTTCGGCGGCCTTGGCGTAATCGACGTCCGGGCTCCCGAGGTAGCAGGTCATGTCGCGGCCGGTCTGGAATTGCCGGCCGCCGTAATGCCAGATGCGGTTGCGCTCGTTGTTGTAGCTGTGATTGTTGAGGACGATGTTGATGATCGGCGCCTTGTAGCGCGACTGGGTCCACAGCGGCTGCGGGCCGGAGAAGCAGAAGCTGCCGTCGCCGACGACGGAAACCACGGGCACGTCCGGCCGGGCGAGCTTGGCGCCGAACGCCGCCGCCAAGCCCCATCCCAGCACGTTCGGACCGGTGCCGATGTACTGCTTGTCGCTGCCGCCGAAGGACAAGAGCGGGTCGATGGTCTTGCCGGAATCGACGTCGCAGACGTAGCAGGTGTCCTGGTCGAGGCCGCTTTCGAGCTCGAGCCCGATGCGCTCGAGGCTCACGGGCGTGCGCTGCGCGTTTTCGCGCGCGATGGTCTGGCGGAACTCGCGCATCTCCGCGCTGTAGGCGCGGGTGCGGGCAGTGCGCTCCTCGGCGATCTCCTTGAGCCGCGCCGGCGTCGCCAGGTCGCGGATCGCAGCCGTGAGGTCGGCGGCCGCGAGCCGCACATCGGCCACCATGCCGAGGTCGACCGGGCCGCCGCGGGCAAGGCTCGTGGGATCGAGACGGATCGAGATCAACTGCATCCCGGGCGCGGCGCACTCGCCGTAGCGGTTGCCGAGGTTCAACAGCACGTCGACCTTGCCGGGATAGCGCATGTCGCGCAGTTGCGGCCCGATGTAGGGCGGATGGCGGGTCGGGAACGGCTTTGACCAGAAGCCGAGCGAGCCTCCCTGTCCGGTGACGGGGAGGCCGAGGAGCTCGGCG
>JAFAHL010000131.1 GCA_019237215.1 Hyphomicrobiales bacterium
TGGTCTTCAAGATGGAGAGCCACAACCACCCCTCCTTCATCGAGCCCTATCAGGGGGCAGCGACCGGGGTCGGCGGCATCCTGCGCGACGTGTTCACGATGGGCGCGCGCCCAGTCGCCTGTTTGAACGCGCTCTCGTTCGGTGAGCCTGAGCATCCAAAGACGCGGCATCTCGTGTCCGGCGTCGTCGCCGGCATCGGCGGCTACGGCAATTCCTTCGGCGTGCCGACCGTGGGCGGTTGCGTTCGTTTTCACACCCGCTACGACGGCAACTGCCTCGTCAATGCGATGGCGGTCGGCCTCGCGCGCAGCGACAAGATTTTCTACGCCGCGGCCTCCGGCGTCGGCATGCCGATCGTCTATCTCGGCTCCAAGACCGGTCGCGACGGCATCCACGGCGCCACCATGGCATCGGCCGAATTTGGCGAAGGAACCGAAGAAAAGCGCCCTACCGTGCAAGTCGGCGATCCGTTCGCGGAGAAATTGCTGCTCGAAGCCTGCCTCGAGATCATGGCGAAGGACTGCGTCATCGCCATCCAGGACATGGGCGCGGCGGGGCTGACCTGCTCGGCGGTCGAGATGGGCGCCAAAGGCGGCCTCGGCGTTACCCTCGATCTCGACGCGGTACCCTGCCGCGAGACCGGCATGAGCGCTTACGAGATGATGCTGTCCGAAAGCCAAGAGCGCATGCTCATGGTGCTGCGGCCCGAGAAAGAGCGCGAGGCCGAAGCGATCTTCAGAAAGTGGGGCCTCGATTTTGCGGTGGTCGGGACGACCACGCCGACCAAGCGGTTCATCGTGCGCCACCGCGGCAAGGTCATGGCCGATTTGCCGATCAAGGAATTGGGCGACGAGGCGCCGCTCTACAACCGGCCGCACGTGGACGCGCCCAAGCCCGCGGTCGTGCAAGCGGCCGATGTGACGCCGCCCATTGCGACCGCGGATGCGTTGCTGCGGCTGATCGGCTCCCCCGACCTCTGTTCCCGGCGCTGGGTGTGGGAGCAATACGACCACGTCATCCTGGGCAACACGGTGCAGCGGCCCGGCGGCGATGCCGCGGTGGTGCGCATCAACGACGGTCCGAAAGCGCTCGCGCTCACCACCGACGTCACGCCGCGGTATTGCGAGGCGGATCCGTTCGAAGGCGGCAAGCAGGCCGTGGCCGAGGCCTGGCGCAACCTCACCGCGGTCGGCGCGCGGCCGCTCGCCATCACCGACAATCTCAATTTCGGCAACCCCGAGCGGCCGGAGATCATGGGCCAACTCGTAGGCGCGATCCGCGGCATCGCCGACGCCTGCAAGGCGCTCGACTTCCCGGTGGTGTCGGGCAACGTGTCGCTCTACAACGAAACCAATGGCCGCGCGATCCTGCCCACGCCCACCATCGGCGGGGTCGGCCTCATCGACGACTTCGCCAAGTCGGCGACGCTCGCCTTCAAGGGCGAGAACGAGGCGATCTTGCTCATCGGCGAAACCACGGGCTGGCTCGGCCAATCGCTTTATCTGCGCGAGATCTGCGAGCGCGAGGAGGGGGCGCCGCCGCCGGTCGATCTTGCGGCCGAGCGCAAGAGCGGCGACTTCGTCCGCGCCCTGATCGCCGAGGGCATCGCTCTCGCCGTGCATGATGTTTCCGACGGCGGGCTGCTGGTCGCGATCGCCGAGATGGCCATGGCCGCAGGCATCGGCGCCGAGCTCGATCGCGCGCCGCTCGCGGCCCACGCCTTCTGGTTCGGCGAAGATCAGGCGCGCTACGTGGTCACGGTCGCGGCGGGAGTGGCCGAGACCATCATGGCGCGCGCCCGCGCGGCCGGCGTGCCCGCGCGGCAGGTCGGCCTCACCGGCGGCGACGCATTGACGCTCGAGGGCGAGCGCCCCATTCTGGTCGCAAAGCTGCGCGAGCGCTTCGAGGGCTGGCTGCCGGCCTATATGGCCGGTGGGCCGGCCTGACGGGCGGGGCGTTGGAGGCGGTTTGTGCGGCGAACCGGCGGCCATATCGCCGGAAACGCTATGGGAGACAGAGCCATGGCGATGGATGCGAGCGAGATCGAACGCTTGATCAAGCGGCGTATTCCGGATGCCGAGGTGACGATCCGCGACCTCGCCGGCGACGGCGACCACTACGCCGCCACCGTGCTCGCCGAATCGTTTCGCGGCAAATCGCGGGTGCAGCAGCATCAAATCGTCTACGAAGCGCTCAAGGCCGAAATGGGCGGCAAGCTGCACGCGCTCGCGCTGCAAACCGGCACGCCGGAGCGATGATGCGCCGCATGATGAAGACAATAGCGGCGCTCGCCGTCCCCATCGCGTCGAGCGGGCTTGCCGCCGCGGAATCGGGCGAGCGCGTCAAGACGCTCGAGCCTCCCGGCGCGATCAAGACCACCGGAACCTGGAGCCTCGGCACGCGCGCCGGCGACTTCGTCTATGTCGCCGGTATGCGCGGCATCGACCCGGCGACCAACACCCTCGTCCAAGGCGAGGAGGCCCGCATCCGGCAGGGCTTTCTCAACATGAAGATGATCGCCGAATCGGAGGGGGCGAGCCTGCGCGACTGCGTGCGCATCGTGGTCTACGTCACCGACATGTTTCGATTTCGACCGCTGGTGAACAAGGTCCAGGAGGAGCTTTGGGGCAAGGGGCCCTATCCGCCGCGCACCATCGTCGAGGTCCACCGCCTCAATCAGGACGATATATTCGAGGTCGAAGGCACCTTCTACGCACCAGCGAAAAAGTGACCGCAGGGGTGCGCCATACCCCTTGGGCTGGCGGCGCCGCTACGCTACATATAACGCGAGTGCGCCGCGCCGCGTGCGCGGGCCGCCGAAACATGAGGGATGCGATGGCCATCGAGCGATTCATCGACAATGAGGTCAAGGGCAACGAGGTCGTGCTGTTCATGAAGGGCACGCCGCAGTTCCCGATGTGCGGATTTTCCGGGCAAGTGGTGCAGATTCTGGATCATCTCGGCGTGAGCTACAAAGGCTTGAACGTGCTCGAATCGGACGATCTGCGCGAGGGCATCAAGTCCTATTCCAATTGGCCCACGATCCCGCAGCTCTACGTCAAGGGCGAATTCGTCGGCGGCTGCGACATCATCCGTGAGATGTTTCAAGCGGGCGAACTGCAGAGCCTGCTGAAGGAAAAGGGCGTCGCGGTCAAGGAACGCGCGGCGACCTAGCGGCGTTTTCGCGGGCCGCGTCGCGCCGCGCATACGGCGGCGGCCGATTGCGAACCCGACCCCGAACGTAAGACTGTCCGCGCGCCCGCGTACAGGTATCGTTCTGCGCTGGCGATCACGGGTCCGCGCTTGCGCGCTGACGACGGCAATCTCGAACGAGCTCGGGTCTCAGCGCGAATAGAACTCGACCACCAAGTGCGGCTCCATCTGCACGGGGTAGGGCACGTCGGTAAGCTGCGGAATGCGGATGAGCTTCGCGGTCATCTTCGAGTGGTCGACCTCGATATAGTCCGGCACGTCGCGCTCGGGCAGGGCGACCGACTCGAGCACCATCGCGATCTGTTTCGACTTCTCCTTGACCTCGACGAGATCGCCGAC
The DNA here is from genome assembly GCA_019237215.1 of Hyphomicrobiales bacterium. Classification (GTDB taxonomy): domain Bacteria; phylum Pseudomonadota; class Alphaproteobacteria; order Rhizobiales; family Xanthobacteraceae; genus VAZQ01. The sequence goes on from JAFAHL010000131.1 coordinate 3,553, forward strand.
CTTGACGCGATAGCTCGCAATCGTGACGCGCCGGCCGTTCACCTTGATGTGGCCATGGCTGATGAACTGACGGGCCGCGAACACCGTCGGCACCAGCTTCGCCCGGTAGATCAGGGCATCGAGCCGGCGCTCGAGCAGCCCGATCATATGGGCGCCGGAATCGCCCTTCATGCGGATGGCTTCGTCGTAGATGCCGTGGAACTGGCGCTCGGAAATATTACCGTAGTAGCCCCGCAGCTTCTGCTTGGCGCGCAATTGCACGCCGTAGTCGGAAAGCTTGCCTTTGCGGCGCTGGCCGTGCTGGCCGGGACCATACTCGCGGCGGTTGACGGGGCTCTTGGGGCGGCCCCACACGTTTTGCCCCATACGGCGGTCGATCTTGTATTTCGCCTCGTGGCGCTTGGTCATCGCGTCCTCATGGGTTGCGTTGTCGAGGATCGCGCCCTCCTCTGTCCCGGCTTGGCACGGAACCGACAGGTCTTGGCCGAAGCGGCGCCCAAGACCGCGGGGTCGCGAAACGCCGCGCAGGCAAGGCCTGCGCGGCGCGGGGTTTCTAGGGGCAAAGCGGGGTCAAGTCAAACCGCTTCTACTCGATCTCCTGGTAGACGTCGATTTCGATCGAACCGGGGAGGAGCGAGCGCCAGGTCTGCAGATAGGCCTGCATGCGCGGGTCGCTGGCGACGCGCTGGCGGTTGAGCTCGATAACCTCGTGCGTTTCGTATTCGATTTCGTGAACGAACCGCGCCGGATCGTCGACGTTTTGCAAGAGGCGCATGCGCCGGCCGCCGAACGCCTCGTAGAACGGCGCCGCCGACTTCAACAACGACGCCAGATGGCTGGAATTTGCCGTCGGCAGCGTGAATTTGAACTGCACGGTTCGTCGCACCGTCTGTGAGTCGTTCGCCATCGATTCGCGTCCCGTCGCAGGAATTTTGCCCGGCGATGCTAAAGCGGTTTGCGCTCGGTTGGAATCGGAAAGGCGCTCCTCCCACAGGCATGGGACGCGGTCTCGTCGGCGCCCTAGCCGCCGATTCCGAACCGCGCCAGCGCCGCGGCGAGCGCGGCCGACGGCGAGCGCTTGGAGGTGAACACGATGCGCGCGGGGCTCCTCGGTGCATCGCCGGCCTTCGGTCCGCTCAAATCGGCGACCCGGCGCGCAATCGCCGGCGCGGGATCGACGAAGGTCACCGGCCACGGCGCGAGCCGCTCCAAGCGCTCGAGCAGCAGCGGATAGTGCGTGCAAGCGAGCACGACGGTATCGGTACGGCGCCCGGCGGCATCGACGAAACAAGGCGCGATCTCCTGCGCGATCAGATCGTCGACGACGGGCGCACCATTGAGCTCGGCCTCGGCGAAGCCTGCGAGCCGGGCCGAGCCGACCAGCTTGACGTCGCTGCCGTTGGCGAAGTCGCGGATCAGCGCGCGGGTATATTCGCGGGCGACCGTCGCCTCGGTGCCGAGCACCGCGACGCGCTTGGTGCGCGAGCCGGCGCAAGCCGGCTTGATCGCCGGCACGGTGCCGACGAAAGGCACGCCAAAGCGCGTGCGCAAATGCGGCAGCACCAGCGTCGAGGCGGTGTTGCAAGCGATGACGATGAGATCGGGACGGTGGGTTTCGATCAGCTCACCCATGAGCGCGCTCACCCGCGCGACGAGCTCCGCCTCGCCGCGTCCGCTGTAGGGAAAGAAGGCATCGTCGCCGACGTAGACGTAGCGCGCATCGGGCCGTGCCTTGACGACCTCGCGAAAAACCGTGAGGCCGCCGAGCCCGGAATCAAAGACGAGAATGCTCGTTGCCACGAGGACCTCTGGCTACTGCGGCATCTGACGCATTGATCTAGTCCGATATGCGCCTGCGCTCGGGCTTAACTTCGGCCTTGCCGAACACCCGCTCGAAGATCGTGTCGACGTGCTTGAAATGATAGCCGAGGTCGAAGCTTTCCTGGAGCTCGGTCGCGCTCAGGTGCTTGCGCACGTCCTCGTCGGCTGCGAGCAGCGACAGGAAATCGCCTTCGCCCCGCCAGACCCGCGTGGCGTTGCGTTGCACGATGGCGTAGGCATCCTCGCGCGCGACGCCCTTTTGGGTGAGCGCGATCATCACCCGTTGCGAATGGATGAGACCGCCGAGGCGCTCGAGGTTCTTTTGCATGTTGCCGGGATAGATCACGAGCTTGTCGATGATGCCGGCGAGACGCGCGAGCGCGAAGTCCAAGATGGTCGTGGCATCGGGGCCGATCACCCGCTCGACCGAGGAGTGCGAAATGTCGCGCTCGTGCCAGAGCGCCACATCCTCCAGCGCCGGCGTGACATAGGCGCGCACCGTGCGCGCAAGCCCGGTGAGGTTCTCCGACAGCACCGGGTTGCGCTTGTGCGGCATGGCGGAGGAGCCCTTTTGACCTTCGGAAAAGAACTCTTCGGCCTCCAGCACCTCGGTGCGCTGCAGGTGGCGGATTTCGGTGGCGAGCCGCTCCACCGACGAGGCCACCACCCCCAGCGTGGCGAAATACATGGCGTGTCGATCGCGCGGGATGACCTGCGTCGAGACCGCTTCGACGGCTAGCCCCATCGCGCGTGCGACGTGCTCCTCCACGCGCGGATCGACCTGCGCAAAGGTGCCGACCGCGCCGGAAATGGCGCAGGTCGCGACCTCGGTTCGCGCGCGGATCAGGCGTTCCCTGGCGCGAGCGAATTCGGCGTAAGCGTAGGCGAGCTTGACGCCGAAGGTCGTGGGCTCGGCATGAATGCCGTGGGAGCGGCCGATGGTCGGCGTGTTCTTGTGCTCGAAAGCGCGGCGCTTGAGCGCCGCCAGAAGCGCGTCGACATCCTCGATCAAAAGATCGGCGGCGCGCACGAGCTGCACGTTGAAACAGGTGTCGAGCACGTCCGAGGAGGTCATGCCCTGATGCACGAAGCGCGCCTGCGGCCCCACGATCTCGGCTAGGTGAGTGAGGAAGGCAATCACGTCGTGCTTGACGTCGCGCTCGATCGCCTCGATGCGCGCGATGTCGAACTTCGCATGCTTGCCCTTGTCCCAGATTGCCTTGGCCGCGGCCTTCGGAATGATGCCGAGCTCGGCCATGGCGTCGGCCGCATGCGCTTCGATCTCGAACCAGATGCGGTAACGGGTCTGCGGATCCCAGATCGCGGCCATTTCGGGCCGAGTGTAGCGCGGGATCATGGGCGGCCCTGGCAAGTCATAGCCGCGCTGTAGCAGATCGCCGCGGCAAGCTCAATTCGTCGCAGGACGATCATCGCCGTCGAATTGCCGCCTGCCGGTGCTGTTGATAGAATTGGCAGAATAACCAGCGTGTCCGCAAAGAACGAAGATGGGAAGCGACACCATGATCAGATCCGCGTTAGCGACCGCGCTCGCCGCAATCGTTGCGGCCGGGCTTTCATCCGCTCCGCCGGCATTCGCGCAAGATGAATCGGATCAACGATTGGGCACCGTCCACTTCGCGACGTCGTGCAACGAGACTGCGCAGCGCCGCTTCGATCGAGGCATGCGGTACCAGCATTCATTCTGGTATCGCCAAGCCAAGGAAATATTCGAGGATGTCGCGAAGACTGATCCCGAATGCGGCATGGCCTTCTGGGGCATCGCGCTGACGCTGCTCAGCAATCCGCACGGCGCGCCGCCCGCGCCGAATCTCCCGCTCGGGCTCGCGGCCATAGAGAAGGCCAAGGCCGTCGGCGCCAAGACGCAACGCGAGCGCGACTACATCGACGCGCTCGCCGTCATGTACGTGGATTACGATAAGATCGACCACCGTAGCCGCGTGCAGGCCTATCTCAAGGCGATGGAGGCATTGGCGGCCCGCTATCCCGAGGACGACGAAGCGCAGATCGCTTATGCCATCACGCTCAACGTCGCGGCGTCGCCGGCCGACAAGAGCTATGCCAATCAGCTCAAAGGCGCGGCCATCCTGGAGCCGATCTTCAAGCGCCAGCCCCAACATCCGGGCGTCGCCCACTATCTCATCCACCTTTACGACTATCCGCCGATCGCCGAAAAGGGCCTCGACGCCGCCATGCGTTACGCCAAGATCGCGCCGGCGGCGCCGCATGCGCAGCATATGCCGTCCCACATCTTCACCCGCGTCGGCTACTGGAAGGAATCGATCGCCGCCAATCAAGCCTCGGTGCGCGCGGCCAAGGCCGACAAGGCAGCCACCGATCAGCTGCACGGGCAGGACTACATGGTCTACGCCTACCTGCAGCTCGCCCAAGACGACAATGCCCGCGCCGTCATCGACGAGATGGCGAAATCAGCCAATTTCGGTCCCGACGATCGAGGCGGCCCCTTTGCGCTTGCGGCAAGTCCCGCGCGTTACATGGTCGAGCGTGGGGATTGGCAGGGCGCCGCCGAGCTCGAGGTCAGGCCGTCCAAGTTTCCCTTCATCATGGCGATCACACACTTCGCCCGCGCGCTCGGCGCGGCGCGCGCGGGCAAGGCGGACGCGGCGAAGGCCGACATCGCCAAACTCATCGAACTGCGCGACCAGCTGCGCGAGGCCAAGGACGCCTATTGGGCCGAGCAGGTCGATATCCAGTGGCAGGCTGCGAGCGCTTGGTTGCTCTACGCCCAGGGCAAGTACGACGACGCGCTCAAGACCATGAGCGCGGCGGCCGATGCCGAGGACAAGACCGAGAAGGCGCCGGTCACGCCGGGGCCGCTGGCGCCGGCGCGCGAGCTTTATGGCGCGATGCTGCTCGACCGCGGCATGGCCAAGGAGGCGCTTGGCGCCTACGAGGCGACGCTGAAGAAGGAGCCGCACCGCCTCGGTGCCACGCTTGGCGCGGCGAAAGCGGCGGAGCAGGCCGGCGATCTGGCCAAGGCGCGGCAGCACTACGCCGCTGCGGTGGCGCTCGCCGAGGACGCCGATCCGGTCCGCCCCGAGGTCGCTGCCGCGCGGGCCTTCGTCGCGCAGGCGCGCTGATCGCTCGCAATGAGGCGTCAGCTTTGAAACTTGCGCGGCGACGATTTCTGTATCTGGCAGCGGGGGCCGCCGCGCTCCCGGCTGTCTCGCCGATCGCAACGGCGCAAACCTATCCGACGCGGCCGGTGCGGTTCATCATCGGTTACCCTGCCGGCGGCTCGGCCGACCTCACCGCGCGTCTACTGGGTCAGTGGCTGTCGGAGCGACTCGGTCAGCCATTCGTCATCGAAAGCCGGCCGGGCTCGGGCACCAACATCGCGACCGAGACCGTCGTGAACGCACCGCCGGACGGCTATACGCTCCTCCTGGTCGCGCCGGCGAACGCGATCAACGCGACACTCTACGAAAAGCTCAACCATAATTTCATGCGCGACATCGCGCCGGTCGCGGGCCTCATCCGCTTTCCCAACGTGATCGTGGTGAATCCGTCGGTACCGGCCAAGACCGTTCCCGAACTCATCGCCTACGCCAAGGCCAACCCGGGCAAGCTCAACATGGCGTCCTCCGGCAACGGGTCCACGATCCATGTGTCCGGCGAGCTGTTCAAGATGATGACCGGCGTCAACATGGTTCACGTGCCGTATCGCGGCGGCGCACCGGCGCTCACCGACATGATCAGCGGTCAAGTGCAGGTGATGTTCGACAACGTGCCGACGTCGATCGAGTTCATCAGAGCGGGCAAGCTGCGAGCGTTGGCGGTGACCACTGCAACGCGCTCCAAGGTGCTGCCGGACTTGCCCACGGTGGCCGATTTCGTGCCGGGTTACGAGGCGAGCGCTTGGTACGGCGTCGGCGTGCCAAAGGGAACACCCGACGACGTCATCGACAAGCTCAACAAGGAGATCAATGCGATCCTCGCCGATCCCAAGGCGAAGGCGAGGCTCGCCGATCTCGGCGCCTCGCTGCTTGCCGGCTCGCCCGCCGATTTCGGAAAGCTCGTTGCCGACGAAACCGAAAAATGGGGGAAGGTGGTCAAGTTCTCCGGTGCCAAGCCGGACTGAGCCTGGCGCCCTAGCTTGCAAGCCGGGCGCGATCGTGCGGCCCGCGATAATCGACCGGCGTTCCCTTCGGGATGATGCCCATGGGGTTGAGCCGCGCGATCGACCAGTAATTGATGACGTAATAGCGCGCCTTCACCGTCTCGGCGAGCCCGGGCATTTGGTAAAGCTCGCGCATATAGTTTGCGAGATTGGGGTAGTCGGCGATGCGCTTCTTGTTGCATCGAAACAGCGAGAAATAGGCGACGTCGAAGCGCACCAGCGTGGGAAACAGACGCCAGTCAGCCTCGGTGATCGTTCGGCCGAGCAGGTAGCGCTGGCGCGCGAGGCGCGCATCGAGCTCGTCGAGGGTGGCGAACAGCGCCTCATAGGAGGCTTCGTAGGCGGCCTGCGATTTCGCGAAGCCGCAGCGATAGACGCCGTTGTTGACGTTGGCATAGATCATCTCGTTGAGGCGATCGATCTCGGCGCGCATGGGCTTGGGATAAAAATCCGCGCCATCGCCCGCAACATCCTCGAATTCGCTGTTGAGCATGCGGATGATTTCGGAGGATTCGTTGTTGACGATGCGCCGGGTCTTCTTGTCCCACAGCGTCGGGACCGTGACCTTGCCGGTGTAGCGCGGGTCGGTTGCGGTATAGGCCTGATGCAGATAGCGGAAGCCATTGACGGTATCGGGCGTGCAATCCGGGAACGCCGGATCGTCATCGAACATCCAGCCTTGCTGCCTCAGTCCGGGGATCGCATAGGCGACGGTGATTGCGTCTTTGAGCTTCTTGATCGAGCGATAAATGAGTGTGCGATGTGCCCATGGGCAGCCATGGGCGACGTAGAGGTGATAGCGCCCGGCTTCGGCCTTGAAGCCGGAAGAACCGTCGGCCGTGATGCGGTCGCGGAAGCGGCTGTCCGCGCGGCGGAACTCGCCCCCGGCGCCGGTCTCTTGCGGCAGCTCGCCGTCCCGCCACGCACCCTCGACCAGAACGCCCACTTTAAGCCGCCTCCCCGCGCGCGAGCGCCGCGGCGTTGCGGATGGCGGCGATGTTGGCGCGGTAGTTGCTGGCGCCCTTGAGCACGGCCGAGCCCGCCACCAGCACGTTGGCGCCGGCGTGCGCCACGAGCGGCGCGATCTCCGCCGTGATGCCGCCATCGACCTCGACGTCGATCGCGCGCGCCCCCGCAAGCGCGCGCAGCCGCGAAATCTTTTCCGCCGCCAACGGAATGAAGGCTTGGCCGCCGAAGCCGGGGTTGACCGACATCACCAGAATGAGATCGACGAGGTCGAGGAGCGGCTCGACCGCGCTTTCGGGCGTGCCGGGATTGAGCGCGACGCCCGCCTTCTTGCCGAGCGCGCGGATCGCCTGCAGCGAACGGTGCACGTGCGGCCCCGCTTCCACGTGGATCGTGATGATGTCGGCGCCGGCCTCGGCAAAGGCCTCGAGATAAGGATCGCAGGGCGCGATCATCAGGTGCACATCGAACACCTTCTTGGTGAGCGGACGTAGCGCCTTGACCACGCCAGGGCCGATCGAAATGTTGGGCACGAAGTGCCCGTCCATCACGTCGACATGGATCCAGTCGGCGCCGGCGGCATCGAGCGCGCGCACCTCCTCGCCGAGCTTGGCGAAGTCCGCAGACAAGATCGACGGGGCGACGATGAGCGGGTGGCGCATCTCCTCCTCCGGAACGTGTCGTTCGCCTAACACGATGGGCGGGGAGGGGCAACGCGCTCCGCCGGGGCCGACGAGATGCGCTGACCGGCCTGCCGGCAGCGCCATCGCGTACCCATATGGTAGGTGATATTGGTCGGCGAGATCGGGCCGCCCGCGTGCGCGCGGGCGGCGCAATGTTTGGAAAGGACCACCATGGCGCGCGTCGATGCCATCGTGCTCGGTGCCGGCGTTGTCGGTACCTCAATCGGGCTGCATCTCGCCAAGCGCGGGCTTGCGGTTGCCCTCGTGGACCGCCGCGCGCCAGGGGAAGAGACCTCCTACGGCAATGCCGGCGTGATCGAAGGCAACACTGTCTTTCCGCCCGCCTTCCCCTCGGACCCGATCGCGCTGTTGCGGATCGCGCTCAAGCGTGCGCCGGAGGCCAACTATCACCTGAGCTTCCTGCCGCAGGTTGCGCCCTGGCTCCTGCAATTTCGCGCCGCTTCGCGTCTCGAGCGGCTGGTCGAGACCGCGCGGCTGATGCGCCCGTTGTTCGCGCGCGCGCTCGCCGAGCACGAGGCGCTGCTCGCGGAGGCCGGTGCGGAACGTTATTTGCGCAAGACGGGCTGGCTCAAGCTCTATCGCAGCGATCGCGCATTCGATGCGCTCAAACGTGAGTTCGTGCTGGCGCAAGAATTCGGCATGCCCCTGCACGTGCTTGATCCCGATGGAGCGCGTGAGCTCGAGCCGAGTCTTGCGCCGGTCTTTCGTCACGCCGTCTTCTGGCCACGCGCCGCCAGCGTGACCGACCCGCTCGCCGTGACCCAGGCTTATGCCGCGCGCTTTGCCGCGCTCGGCGGCGTGGTGATGCGCGCGAATGCGCGTTCGCTCCATCGCGCCAATGGGCATTGGCGGATCGAGACCGCCGAAGGTCCGCTCGACGCCACGGAGGCGGTGGTGGCGCTCGGACCTTTTGCCCCCGAGGTGCTTTCACCGCTCGGCATCGCGCTGCCGCTCGGTATCAAGCGCGGCTACCACCGCCACTACGGTGGCGCCGGTAACGCCGCGCTCGCGCGGCCAGTGGTCGATATGGAAATCGGCTATTGCCTCGCACCGATGGACCAGGGCATCCGGCTCACGACCGGGGTCGAGTTCGCCGCCCGCGACGCCGCGCCGACGCCGGTGCAGTTCGATCGCTTGCTGCCGTCAGCGAAGGGCCTTTTCCCGCTCGGCGAGCCGCTCGAGGCGGCGCCCTGGATGGGCAGCCGGCCGTGCTTTGCGGATTCCCGGCCGGTGATCGGCCGCGCGCCGGGACAGAGCGGGCTGTGGCTCGCCTACGGCCACGCCCATTGGGGA
>JAFAHL010000424.1 GCA_019237215.1 Hyphomicrobiales bacterium
GGCGACACCGCGGTGTATTTCCTGTGCGATCTCTCTCGCGGCGTCACGGGTGAGATTCATCACGTCGATGCCGGCTATCACATCGTCGGAATGAAGCATCCCGACGCGCCCGACATCGTTGTCGGCAAAGAGTGACGCTGACGACGGCACAGGCGCATGCCGGACGCGGTTTTCGCGACGGCGCAATGGCGCCAGGGCGTCGCCGCACCTTGTCTGTCCTCCGGTTGTATGCAGCGGGTGTCAGGCGATATCTCAACCCGGGAGGCGAATGAACGCGTGCCAGCGTCTGTCATCTACTACGTTCGCCACGGCCTCACCGATTGGAACGTGCAACAACGGCTGCAGGGGCGGGACGACGTGCCGCTTAACACGCAAGGCTGCGCACAGGCAGTCTGTTGCGCCAAGATCCTGCAGGACCTATTCCGCCGCGACGACCGAGCGCCTGAAAGCTTCGATTATGTATCAAGCCCGCTCGTGCGTGCGCGCAAGACCATGGAGATCATGCGTGCAACGCTCGGGCTCGAGCCCGCTGGTTACACGGTCGAAGCGCGGCTTGCCGAAATCGCGTTCGGGAAATGGGAGGGGTTGACCTATTCGGAAGTCATGGCGCGAGACAAGCATATCGTTGCCGAGCGCGAATCCGACAGGTGGGGCTTCACGCCGCCGGGCGGCGAAAGCTATGCGCAAGTGACGCTGCGAATACGCGATTGGTACGAAACCGTCGGCAAGGATACGGTGGTTGCCGCCCACGGCGGTACCGCGCGCGCGCTCATTGCACATCTCGCGCTCGCATCGCCGCAGGATGCCGCGCACTATTCCATCGACCAGGGCGTGGTCTACGTTTTCGAGGGAAACCGACTCGCCCGCCGTGCATGAAGGGATCTGACCTAGCGGCAGCTGGTGGCCAGCATCTTCCTCCCGCAGGGACATTTGACCCCGGCTGACACGCGGGCTACCACACGGCGGCGAGTGGAATTCCATGTCGTTCAATACCTTCGGCCATCTTTTCCGGGTGACGACCTTCGGCGAAAGCCACGGCGTCGCGATCGGGTGCGTGGTCGACGGCTGCCCGCCCCGCATCGCGCTGACCGAGGCCGACATCCAGCCCTACCTCGACAAGCGGCGGCCGGGCCAATCGCGCTTCACCACCCAGCGGCGCGAGCCGGACCAGGTGAAAATCCTCTCCGGCGTGTTCATCGATGAAGCGACCGGCGAGCAGGTCACGACCGGGACGCCCATCGCGCTCGTGATCGACAACGTCGACCCGCGCTCCAAGGACTATTCCGACATCAAGGACAAGTACCGGCCGGGGCACGCCGATTACACCTACGACGCCAAATACGGCATTCGCGACTATCGCGGCGGCGGCCGCCAATCGGCGCGCGAAACCGCCACGCGTGTCGCCGCCGGTGCGATCGCTCGCAAAATCGTGCCCGGTATGACGGTGCGCGGCGCGCTGATCCAGATGGGCAAGCACGGAATCGAGCGCGCGCGCTGGAACTGGGATGAGGTCGAGCGCAATCCGTTCTTCTGCCCGGATGCCGAGCAAGCGAAGTTCTTCGAAGCTTATCTCGACGACATCCGCAAGCGCGGTTCCTCCGTGGGCGCCGTCATCGAGATCGTCGCGGAAGGCGTGCCCGTTGGGCTCGGCGCGCCGATCTACGGCAAACTCGACGGCGACCTCGCCGCGGCTCTCATGGGCATCAATGCCGTCAAAGGGGTCGAGATCGGGGTGGGCTTTGCAGCGGCGGCGCTCAGCGGCGAGGAGAATGCCGACGAAATTCGTATCGGCAACGACGGCAAGCCGGTGTTTCTTTCGAACAATGCGGGCGGCATTTTGGGTGGCATCTCGACCGGGCAGCCGATCGTTTGCCGTTTCGCGGTCAAGCCGACCTCGTCGATCCTCACGCCCCGGCGCACCGTCGATCGCTACGGCGCCGAAACCGAGATCAGCACCAAGGGACGGCATGACCCCTGCGTCGGCATTCGCGCGGTACCGATCGGCGAGGCCATGGTGGCATGCGTGATCGCCGATCACTATCTGCGTCAGCGTGGGCAGATGGGCGAGACGCCGGCATGGCCGTTCGCCCGGGCCTGAATGGAGTGGGCCAAAAAGTGCTCGATGACCATCAGCGCGTCGAAGCCGTGCTCGC
>JAFAHL010000490.1 GCA_019237215.1 Hyphomicrobiales bacterium
CGGCCGCGCCGTGATGACGCGCGCCGACCACGTCTCGGGCTCCGACCGCATTTTCGAGGCCTTGGACGTCGCCGACCCGCAGCGGCGCAGCGCCATCATCGTCAATGTGCAGGGCGACCTGCCCACGCTTGCGCCCGCCGACATCGCGGCCGCGATCGAACCGCTCGCCGATGGCGCGGTCGACATCGCCACGCTGGCGGCCCGGATCAGGCGGGCGGATGAACGTAGCGACCCCAACGTGGTGAAACTCGTCGGCACCCCGGTTGGAGAGCGCCGGTTGCGCGCGCTCTATTTCACCCGCGCCGAGGCGCCTGCCGGCGAGGGGCCGCTCTATCATCACATCGGCCTTTACGCCTTTCGCCGCGCCGCGCTCGAGCGTTTCGTGGCGTTGCCGCCATCGCCGCTCGAGCAACGTGAAAAACTCGAGCAGCTGCGCGCGCTCGAAGCCGGGATGCGCATCGACGCCATCATCGTCGACAGCGTGCCGCTCGGCGTCGACACGGCTGCGGAGCTCGAGCGGGCGCGCGCGATGCTCGGGCGAGGGTAAACAAGGCTCGTAGCCCGCATGAGCGCAGCGAGATGCGGGGAAACACCGCCCCGGATTTCGCTTCGCTCATCCGGGCTACAGGCTACAGCCGTCATCCTCATCCTGGAGAGCGGCCCGTTTGGGCCGCGTCTCACCCTTCGAGACGGGCCCCGTACTCGCGGAAAACGCGCCGAAACACGCTCTAGGGCCCTCCTCAGGGTGAGGCGCAGCGGGGCGTTGACTCGGCGCGGCGGCGTGCGTACCGGAACGCCATGACGGCAGCCAAGAAGATCGTGTTCCAGGGCGAGCCGGGAGCGAACTCCCACCTCGCCTCGCGCGACGTCTATCCGGACTACGAGCCGGTGCCGTGCGCGACCTTCGAAGACGCATTTGCAGCGATCAACAGCGGCGAGGCCGAACTCGGCATGATCCCGATCGAAAACTCGGTCGCCGGCCGCGTCGCCGACATTCACCATCTGTTGCCGGACTCCGGCCTCCATATCGTCGCCGAGCATTTCATGCCGGTGCGGCATCAGCTCTTGGCGCCGAAGGGGGCAACGCTCAAGGACATCAAGACGGTCGAGAGCCACGTGCACGCGCTGGGCCAGTGCCGCAAGGTGATCCGCAAGCTCGGCGTCAAGCCGGTGGTCGCCGCCGACACCGCCGGCTCCGCCCGCGAGGTCGCCGAAATCGGCGACAAGACGCGCGCCGCCATCGCCTCGCGGCTTGCCGCCGAAATCTACGGCCTCGACATCCTGGCGCAGGACATCGAGGACGAGGACCACAACACCACGCGCTTCATCGTGCTTGCGCGCGACGCGAGGTGGGCGAAAAGCGACGCCGGGCCGATCATCACCACCTTCCTATTCCGGGTGCGCAACGTACCGGCAGCGCTCTACAAGGCGCTCGGCGGTTTCGCCACCAACGGCGTCAACATGACCAAGCTCGAAAGCTACATGATCGAGGGCAATTTCTTCGCCACCCAGTTCTACGCCGACGTCGAAGGCCATCCCGAAGACCGCAGCCTCGTCTTCGCGTTCGAGGAGCTCGCGTTCTATTCCAAGGAGATGAAGATCCTCGGCGTCTACCCGGCGCACCCCTTCCGCGCAACCTTCGAGGAAACGGTCGACTAAGCATTCGTGCGCCAAGTCGGATCGTCGTCATCGCCCGCTCCCGCTTTCGCGGGAGTAAACTCCAGCGGGCGATCCAGTAACCACAAGATTCCGCTTGATTACCGGATGCCCCGCTTTCGCCGGGCATGACAAGGCAGGAGCGGAGGACTCTATCTAGGCATCACGCCTTAAGCGGCGTGCTTCTTGGTCAACTGCTTGCCGGATGGCTGAGGCCTCAACGTTGTACCGGTGCCCGCGGTGGGATCGCGCCGGCGCGAACGGTTGGCCGCGATGGTCGCGTCGCGCAAGCGCGTGGCGTCTTGGCCGCCGACCACCCACCAGATCTCCGAGCGGTTGATCCCGATGTCCTTGAGCGTGCGGTCGTCGAGCGCATGAAGCTCGCGCACCGCCGCGTTGCGCTCGCGCCGCAGCGCGTAGGCGCGCCACCATTTGCCCGCGGTGGCGGCGACCGCCCAGGCCGCGGTACGCAATCCGCGCAGCACGGCGCCCACAAGGCCGCGCAGCGCCTGGGCGCGGGCGACTTCCGCGCGGCGAATGATCCGGTGCTTCCTGCGGTCCCATTGCTCATACGTCAACTCATTGACAACAAAGGCTCTTTCATTCCCGGCGCACATCTTCGTTCTCCTTCGATCACGATCTCTGGTCGGGGCTTTACGCCCGCCGAACCATCACGTAAAATGAATAATTATGAATATAACCATCTTGGGCCGAGAACGATGGATCTGACCGACCTGCATATCTTCCGCTCGGTGGTGCAAGCCGGGGGCGTCACGCGCGCCGCCGAAAAGCTCAACCGCGTCCAATCCAACGTCACCACCCGCGTGCGCCAGCTCGAAAGCGAGCTCGGCGTCGCGCTGTTCGTGCGCGAGGGCAAGAAGCTGCACCTCTCCTCCGAGGGCAAGCTGCTGCTCGACTACGCGGATCGGCTGCTCGATCTTGCGCAGGAGGCGCGCGAGGCCGTGCACGATGCCGAGCCGCGCGGGCTGTTGCGGTTAGGCACGGGCGAAAGCACGGCCGCGATGCGATTGCCCGTCCCCATGAACGACTATCTCGGCCGTTACCCCGACGTGACGCTCGAGCTGCGCACCGGCAATGCCCGCGAGCTTGCCGCCGCCATCCTCGCCGGCGAGCTCGACGCCGCGCTCGTCTCCGAGCCCATCGCGGATGCGCCCTTCGAGAAGGTGGCGATCTACGAGGAAGAGCTGGTGATCATCGCCGCCGCCGGACATGCGCCGATCAAGTCGCCGCGCGACGCCAGGCCGCAAACCGTGCTCGCCTTCGAATCCGGTTGCGCCTACCGCCAGCGGCTCGAGGATTGGTTCGCGCTTCACGGGGAAATGCCCGATCGTATCGTCGAAATCTCCTCCTACCACGCCATGCTCGGATGCGTGGTGGCGGGCATGGGCATTTCGCTGATGCCGCGCAACGTGCTCACCACCTTTCCGGACGCCAAGCTGTTGAGCGTGCATTCGCTGCCGCCGGCGCTCGCCCACGCGCCAACCAGCCTGATCCGGCGCAAAGGCACGCTCTCGCCAAAGGTGAGCGCGCTGATCGAGGTCCTGCTCGCGCACTCCGATAA
>JAFAHL010000529.1 GCA_019237215.1 Hyphomicrobiales bacterium
GCAAAGGCGAGAAGCGCACCGAGATCGTCGACGGACGGGCTCGGAAGAGCTACGGCCACCGCAAGCCGCTTGAGAAGTGGCAGGTTCTGCTAAAGGATCACCACGATGACTATATCGATTGAGCGGAGTTCGAATGGAACCAGAAGCAGCTCGCGGTCAACGCCTATGGCAAGGCGGGCGGTGCGAAGTCGGGGCGCGGCGGACGCGCGTTACTGGCTGGTCTGATATCCTGTGGGCGCTGCGGGCGGCATTTGATGGTAAGTTACTCGGGCCGTCCGCCCGGACAGCCCGTCTATCGGTGTGAGCGTCCGAACCAGATGTTTGGGGCTGCCCCGGTGCTTCGCGTCCGGCGGCCTGCGGGTCGACGCCGCGATCGCCCGAGAGCTTCTCCGCGCCGTGGGGCCGATGGCGATCGAGCCGGCTAGGGGCCCAACGGAGGTACATAGAATCTCGTGCTGAACAACAGCGCATCGTGGAATTGGAGCATTGGAGCTGCAGCAGGCTCGCTATGAAGCTTCGCTCGCGGAACGGCGCTACGCTGCCTGCGATCCCGACAATCGGCTGATCGCCGCGCGGCTTGACTTGAGAAGAGTTGGGAGGCGGCACTTCGCCGAGTAGAGACGTGCCAAGCCCGGCTGGAGGCAGTGAAGAGGCCTGATCCGGCCGTCGTGCCGCCTGACTTCACTGGCCTGGCGGACGATCTCGACGCCGCATGGAACGCGCCGGGCGTGACAATGCGCACTCGCCAACGGCTGCTACGCGCCCTGGTCACCGACATCATTGCCGACGTCGACGAGGCGACGCGCGAGGTCGTCCTGACAGTCCATTGGCGCGGCGGCCAGCACTCACAATTGCGGGTCCGCAAGCCGAAGTCCGGCGAGCATGGCTGCCGCACACCCGAAGAGGCGCTCGCTGTGATGCGGAGCACGGCGACCCGATGGTCAGACGAGGATATCGCCGCGTCGCTGAACCGAATGGGAATGCCCACGGGTCAGGGAAAAAGTAAGCATCCGGTCGAGGCCGCGGACTGACGGCGCATAATCTGCATGAGCGCCTGCGGTCTGCGGTAATAACAAGAGATAGGTTACGCGGCGACGGCGAGCCCGGCCGTCGGTGAGTGCCAGTTCCAGGGGAGCAGTTCGTGCAGGCGGCGGGCAGGGTGGTCGGCGATGCGGCGCAGCACGTCGGCGAGCCAGGCCTGCGGATCGATGCTGTTGAGCTTGGCGGTGGCGATCAGCGTGTACATCGAGGCGGCCCGCTCGCCGCCGCGGTCGGAGCCGGCGAAGAGCCAGTTCTTGCGGCCGATGGCGATGCCGCGCAGCGCGCGCTCGGCGGCGTTATTGGTCAGGCAGATGCGGCCGTCGCTGAGGAAGCGGGTGAAGGCGGCCCAGCGCTTGAGCATGTAATCCATGGCCTTGGCGACATCGGCATGGCGGGATAGCCGAGCCCGCTCACTGCGCATCCAGCTTTCGAGCTCGCTGACCAGCGGCGCAATGCGGATCGTGCGCACCGCCAGGCGCTGCTCTGCCGGTAGTCTATTGATTTCGCGCTCGATCGCGAAGATCGCGTCGATCTGGCGCACGGCCTCAAGCGCGAGCGGCGATCCCTGTTTCTTGCCCGGGGCCGACTTGGCCAGATCGGCCAGGACAAAGAATTTCCGGCGACCGTGACTCCAGCAGGCCGCCTCGGTAATCGGCCCAGGACTTCGCTTGGCATCGTAAAGCCCATTGAACCCGCCGTAGGCATCGGCCTGGAGAATCCCGCCATAGCCGGCGAGATGCCGCTTGGGGTGCTCGCCGTCGCGGTTGCGGGAATAGTAAAACAGCGCGGCAGGAGGCGCCGGTCCGGCAAACGGCCGGTCGTCGCGGACATAGGCCCACACCCGGCCGGTCATCGTCTTGCCCGTGGTCAGCACCGGAACCGTGGTGTCGTCCCCGTGCAGCCGGGCCGCGCCCAGCACATGCGATCGGATCAGCTCGACCAGCGGTGCCAGGTTCGCCGTGCAAGCGCCGACCCAATCGGCCATGGTCGAGACGTCTAGATCGATACCCTCGCGGGCAAAGCTTTCGCTCTGCCGGTTGAGCGGCTGGTGATGACCGTATTTGGCGCAAAGGATCATCGCCAGTAGGCTGGCGCCGGCCCGCCCCCGGGCAATGGTATGAAAGGGCGCCGGCGGCTGGGTGATCTTTTCGCAGTGGCGACAGGTGAACTTCTCACGGACCGTCTGCACCACCTTCCATTGCCGGGGCACCACCTCCAATGTCTCGGTGATGTCCTCGCCGAGCTTGGCGAGCTTGCCGCCGCAGCACGGGCAGACGGTTGGCGTCGGGATCACTACCCGCTCGCGCGGCAGATGCTCGGGAAAGGGCGCCCGCACCGGCTTCTTGTGGGTGAAACTGGTAATGATGGTCCCCGCTTCAGCGGATTTGGCCTTGTCAGCGAGTTCGTCTTCTGTCGCGCTCGCCTCCAGCTCCTCAAGCTGCAGCTCGAGCTGGTCGAGCAGCTTGGCGCCGCGCTCGGCCGATGGCCCGAAGCGCTCGCGCCGCAATTTGGCGATGACCAGTTTGAGATGCGCGACCATGGCTTCGGCCCCAGTGGCCCGGGCCTCTGCCTCCTGGCGGGCCTGGCGCTCGGCAACCAGCGCCGTTTTCAGCGCCTCGACCCCGTCGGCGAGAATGTCGGTTGTGATCGGCACGAACCGGATTCAACCACACTCGCAGGCCACTGTGATCAGCTCGCGCCATGGGTGAGTCAACTTGTCGCACCCCTACCCCACCGCGTGTGGACGCCAGCTGTGCAATGGGTTGCGCCAGTCGATGCCTTCGAGCATGTAACCCAGTTGTGCTGCGGTGATCGCGACTACGCCATCGGCCGGCGACGGCCAGATAAACCGGCCGCGTTCCAATCGCTTAGCGTAAAGCGACATGCCCAGACCGTCGTGCCAGAGGATCTTGATCAGATCGCCGCGTCGGCCACGAAACACAAACAGATCGCCGGCGTGGGAATCGCGCTTTAGCCCTTCTTGCACTTGCAGAGCCAGCCCGTTCATGCCGCGCCGCATGTCGGTGTGCCCAGTGGCGATCCACACCCGCACACCAGAGCGAATCGGGATCATCGGCGCAGCACCCTGACCACCGCCGCCGCCAGTTCGGGCGGCGTCAGTGCCGGGATGCGCAGCCTAACCGCACCGGTAAACTCGACCTCGATCACCGGCGCCGGGTCCAGTGCCGCGCGATCATTGCCGCACCCGTCCATCGCCGCGATCACGACCTGGGAAAAACCGCTGCCGGTGTGGCCCAGCTCCTGCCGCCAGCGATAGATCTGCCCGGCACAAACTGCGGCACGCCGGGCGACATCGGCGACGATCGCGCCCGGCGCAAACGCCGCTGCGACAATCACCCGCTTCTGATCCTCACTCCACGACCGGCGCCGCTCCGGCCCGGTGAAAATTTCCATTCTGGCCATCCCGATGTCCTTTGCACCGATGCAAGCACCACTGCTTGCACCCGTGCCGACATCAGGCCTTAGCCGGTCCCGCGGCGCCAGGCGGTCTTCCCCGGAGGCTTACTCTCCTGCTCTCGCTCAAAGCCGAGCTGACTCCGGCCGAGCAGATGCCGAGCTTCTTAAGGCCGGTTGGAGCCCCTGGCTTGGTTTTCCCGACCCTGAACTTTCGAAGAAGATCATGGTTTCCAATTTGCGCGTCGAGGTCTGGGAAAAGAAAGAGCCCGCCTCCGTTGCCGTAGCCTTTGGAGGCACCGTTTCTACCAGCGGAAAGGATTGGAAGTCAAACCTTCGATGGTTCCTTCCTTTCCACAAAGACGAATACACTGAAATCGTTAGTGTATTTGGCCCCGCTTTCGCGCGCGAATTTACACGAAGAGCGGAGGAGCCAAGCGGTCGATATTTGAGCAAGGCAGCAGTTTATTCGACTGGCCATTCTCTTGGCGGCGGCTTGGCCCAGCAATTTGCCTACTCGTTACCGATCGACGCTTCAGTGCCGCGGGTCAAGCATGTTTACGCGTTCGATCCGTCGCCGGTTACCGGTTTCTACAGCGTGTGCCGAAGGACCCGCGATATTAACAAACAT
>JAFAHL010000561.1 GCA_019237215.1 Hyphomicrobiales bacterium
GCGCGGGCGCAAGCCTTTCCGAACCGGCCGATCAGGCTGATCGTGCCGTTCGCCGCGGGCGGCGCGGCCGATTTGTTCGGCCGCGCCTTGGCCAACGCGCTGAGCGCCGAGCTCGGCCAGCAGGTCGTGGTCGAAGTCCGCGCCGGCGCCGGCGGACTCACGGGCGTCGACGCGCTGGCGAAAAGCGCACCCGACGGCTACACCATCTGTCTCGCCGGCGCGGCGGCGTTGTCGGCCATTCCGTTCATGGTGAGCAAGATGCCGTTCGACTGGCGCAAGGATCTTGCGCTGCTCACGCTCGCGGTGCGGGTGCCGGAGGTCTTGATCGTCCACCCCGCGCTCGGCGTCGACACGCTCGACGATTTCATCGCCTATGCCCGCGCCCATCCGGGCAAGATCAATTTCGGCTCGGCCGGAGCGGGCTCGATCACCCATCTCGCGGTCGAATTGCTCAAGCGCGAGACCGGCATCGATCTCGTGCACGTTCCCTATCGCGGCGTCGGTCCCGCGGTGGGCGACATGCTCGGCGGGCACATCCAGCTGATCGTGTCCGATGTTCCGTTCCTGCTGCCGCACGTCAGGTCCGGCGCGGTCAAGGCACTGGCGGTGACGTCGGCGGCGCGCGTCCCGGCACTGCCCGACGTTCCGGCGACCGCCGAGCTCGGCTACGCAGCCGTCAATTCCGACAACTGGTACGGGCTGGTGGCGCCCGCGCGTACGCCCGCGGATGTCCTCGACACGCTGCGCCGGGCGAGCGTCGCAGCGCTGACATCGGCCGAGCTGAAAAAGCAGTTCGAGAGCCAGAATGCCACGCCTTCGCCGACGACCCCCGATGCGTTCGCCGCCTTCGTGCAGGCCGAACAGGCCAAATGGGGGCCGGTCGTGCTCGCGACCGGCGTGAAGCTCGAGTGAGACGCGCGCTTGCGTCGGCCTCCCTGGTGCCGACGCTAGGCTGACGACGCGGCGCCAGTCGTCGCGCCAAGTGCAACGCGACGCCGATCGTGCCAACCGACAGCTGTCGCACTCGCGGCGATCGGAACACGCGCGCTAGAATTGCTCTTCCGATAGCGCCATGACGCCCGCGCCTGCATGCATCGTCGTGTCGGATAACGCGGCGGCCTGGCACAGGAAATGGTCGGCAAAGAAGCGCGCGGTCGCGATCTTGGCGCGATAGAACGAGGGGTCGTTCTCGCCGGCGGCAAGTTTGTCGTGGGCGATGAGCGCGGCCCGCGCCATTTGCCATCCGCCGGACACGATCCCCATAAGGTGAAGAAACGGGGTCGCGCCGCAGAGCACGGCGTTGATGTCATCGCGGCCGGCCGTGCGGATCCAGTCGACCGCCGCGGACAACGCTGCAACGGCGCCGCGCAGGCGCGTCCGTATGGCGGCGAGGTCGTCGCCGGGGGCGCGCTCCAGGCCGTCTGCCACGCCCTCGATGTCGGCGATCAGGGTTCGCGCCGCCCGCCCGTCGTCGCGCAGAATCTTTCGGCCGACGAGGTCGATCGCCTGGATGCCGGTGGTGCCTTCGTAGATCGTGGTGATGCGGGCATGGCGCAGGTGCTGGGCGGCGCCGGTCTCCTCGACATATCCCATGCCGCCGTGAATCTGCAGGCCGATGGACGCGATGTCGATGGCCGATTCGGTGCTCCAGCCCTTGACGACGGGGATCAGCAGGTCCGCCGACGCCTGCGCGCACGCGCGCGCATCCGCATCGGGATGACGGCGCGCCGTGTCGAGCATGGCCGCCACCACGTAGGCAAGCGCGCGCATCGCCTCGATGCGCGACTTCATCGACATCAGCATGCGCCGGACATCGGGATGACGGATGATCGCAACGACGTGGCCACCGTTGGCCGCGTCCCTGCCTTGCAGGCGCTGCTTAGCCCAGTCGAGCGCGCGCTGATAGGCGCGCTCCGCGACCGCCACCCCCTGCATTCCCACGGCGAAGCGTGCCTCGTTCATCATGATGAACATGGATTCGAGGCCGCGGTTTTCATCCCCGAGCAGATAGCCGATGGCCCCGCCCTTGTCGCCGAACGCGAGCGTGGCCGTGGGGCTCGCGTGGATGCCGAGCTTGTGCTCGATGGAAACGCAGCTCACGTCGTTGCGCTCGCCCAGACTGCCGTCGTCGTTGACGAGAAATTTCGGCACCAGGAACAGCGATATGCCCTTCACGCCTTCCGGCGCGTTCGGCGTGCGCGCGAGCACCAAATGGATGATGTTGTCGGCGAGATCGTGTTCGCCGAAGCTGATGAAGATCTTCTGCCCGCGAATGCGATAGTGATCGCCTTCGGGGACCGCGCTGGCGCGCAGCAGCGCCAAATCCGACCCCGCCTGCGGCTCGGTCAGGTTCATGGTGCCGGTCCATTCGCCGGTGACCAGCCGCGGCAGATACTTTTGCTTTTGCGCGTCGGTCCCGCGCAGAAGGATCGCCTCGATCGCCCCCTGGGTCAGCAGCGACACCAGGGAGAAACCCAAATTGGCGCCGTTCCACATCTCCATGACGGCGGCGTCGACGAGCTTGGGCAGGCCCTGGCCGCCGTATTCCGCGCCGAAGCGCAATCCATTCCACCCGGCTTCGACGAATTGCCGGTAGGCGGCGTGGAAGCCCTCGGGCATGGCCACGTGCCCGTCGTTCCATCTCGGCCCTTCGACGTCGCCCGCGCGATCGAGCGGCGCCCAGACGCCGCCCGCGAACTTCGCCGCCTCCTCGAGCACGGAATTGACCAGATCCGGCGTCGCGTCCTCGCAGCCCGCGAGGGTCGCGACGGTCTTAAGATCCGCGAGCTCCTCGATGGCAAACTGCATGTCCCTGACGGGAGCGCTATAGGTGCTCATTGCCTGCTCCTCGCGTGTGCGGATGAATCTCTTGTTCCTCGGTGAGAAAGCGGTGAACGACCGGCGCGACGTCTTGCGCCTTCGACACCAGGAACATGTGGCCGTCGTCGACCACGTGCAGCTCGGCGCGCCGAATGAGCGCGGACAAGATCCTGGCGTTGATGAGCGGCACGATCGGATCGTCCGAGCCGTGCATGACAAGCGTGGGCTGCGTCAGCAGCCGCAGCCAGGGAAGGCTGGTCCATCCGGCGGCCGCGATCAGTTGATAGAGGTAGCCGCGGTTGCTCGGCGCCCATAGGGCTTGGGCGTGCCGGCGCAGCAAGTCCGGATCGGATCGAAAGGCGCCGCCATAGATCTCTCCGCCGAAGGCGTGCAGAAAGTCCGGATCGACGTATCGCCGCGGGCTCACGAGCTTGGCGAGCACGCTCAGGCTGCCGGGAACCATCAGCGCGCCGGGAGAGGTCGACGCCAACACCAGCTTGCGACAATGCGTCGGGAATTCAAACGCGAATGTCTGCGCGAGCGCACCGCCCCACGACACCCCGAGCGCATCGACCGCGCCGTTGTATCCGAGCTCGCCGAGAAGCTTGTGCGCTAGCCGGGCGAGGCCGGGAAAACGATAAGGCAGCAACGCGGCGGGCGAGCCGCCTGAGCCCGGAACGTCGAAGGCAACGACCTCGCGCTCCGGCAACGCCGACACGAACGGTTCGATCAATTCCAGGCTGGCGCCGATCCCGTTGAAGACGATGAGCGGCGGCAGA
>JAFAHL010000668.1 GCA_019237215.1 Hyphomicrobiales bacterium
CCCGAGAGCACGATGACGTGGGCGCCCGGCCCGTGCGCGTGCGCTTTCTTGTAGGTGCCGACCGGGAACTGGGAGATGTGGCTCGCGATCGAGCCGCGCGCCATGTTGAAGCGGATGTGGCCGCCGCCAGCGCCGCGCTCCTTGGCCGTGATCAGCGGCAGGTTGACGGCGTCGGCGACGAAATTGGTCTGCAGCAGGAAGCCCACCTGCTCGCCCTTGGCGCTGTAGTAGTCGGCCTCGCCGGAGAAGCGGCTCTTGAAATCGTGGCGGTGATCGAACACGAAATCGATGTCGTCATAGAGATTGATCACCGACGGCGCGTTGGTCACCGCGACGTAGCGCACCACCTCTTGGCCCGAGCCGTTGAAATGCTGGTACCAGCAATTGAGCGGGATGGCGAAGATCGCGCCTGCCTTCCACTCAAAGGTGACGCGAGCGCCGGCATTGTTCCACACGGCGGTGGAGCCGCGGCCCGATAACACCAGGATCATCTCCTCGAACAGGTGGTGTTGCGGCTCGAGCTTTTTGCCCGGCGCGATCTCGCAGACATAGCAGTCGTTCGAGGTGCGCGAGGCTTCGTGGTTGATGAACACGCCCTTGCCGTTCTTGCGCGCCCAGGGCTTCAATTCGACGGTGCGCAGATTCGGCACGTATTGCGCGCTGATGATGTCGAGCCCTTCCTCGCGCACGAAGCGCAGATAGGGCGAATCCTTCTCGGTCTTGAATTTGTCCGCTAGGTCCTGCGAGACAATCGCATCCTTGGCCATGGAAGGTCTCCACCCGTGTCGTCTTGGTGTAGCAGCGATTGCCTCGGCATCATATTGTTGGCGTCGTCTCCGCGAAAGCGGAGACCCATATTCCAGAGGCGGTGGTTATGGGTCCCCGCTTTCGCGGGGACGACAGTTTGAGAGGCGCGGTTCGCGCGGCACGAGAGAGACCGATCGACTGGACGCCTATGCCCCCTGCGACGCAACAGCGGCCGCGCCTTGCCAACCCACGGCCGCGGCCGCGCCGATGGCTGCTGTCCCGCCTAGCGTGGGCCTTGGCGCTCGCCATCTTGGTGGTGGTGCTGCTGCCCTATCTGCTGGTGCCGCTTTACCGAACCGTCAATCCGGTTTCGACCCTGATGCTCTGGCGCTGGGCAAAAGGCGCGCGCGTGGAGCGAAGCTTCGTGCCGATCGAGCGCATGGCGCCGGCGCTGCCGATGACCGTGATCGCGTCCGAGGATGGCCGCTTCTGCAGCCATCGCGGCATCGATTGGCGCGAGTTGCGCGAGCGGCTGGAGGACGTCGACGACATCAGCGCGGCGCGGGCGGTCTCCACCATCACCCAGCAGACGGCCAAGAATCTGTTCCTGTGGCCGGGGCGCAGCTTCGTGCGCAAAGCGCTGGAGCTGCCGCTCGCGCTGTGGGTCGATTTCGTGCTGCCCAAACGGCGTGTGCTCGAAATCTATCTCAACATCGCCGAATGGGGGCCGAACGGGCAATTCGGCGCCGAGGCCGGCAGCCGCTACGCCTTCAACAAATCCGTGCGCTCGCTCACCCCGCGCGAGGCGGCGTTGCTGGCCGCGGTGCTGCCGAACCCGCGGCGGCGCAGCGCCAAGCAGCCGGGACCAGCGGTGCGCCGGCTCGCCTTGATCTACGAGGCCCGCGGCGCGGCCCAGGCGGCGCTCGCCTTCTGCGCGAGACCCGCCAGATAATCTAAGGTGCTAGCGCAGCTCGCGCGAGCTCTCCGCGGCCCTGGCTTTGGGGTGCGCGATCCTCTATAAGCGCGGCTCCAAACGCCTCAGGCGCGCGACCATTTGCGCCAAACATACCCGAGCGACCAGGAGAGAACAGCATGGCCGTCCCGAAACGAAAAACCTCGCCGTCGCGGCGCGGGATGCGCCGCTCCGCCGATGCGCTGTCGCGGCCGACCTATGTCGAGGACAAGGATTCGGGCGAGCTGCGCCGGCCCCATCACATCGATCTCAAGACCGGCATGTACCGCGGCCGGCAGGTCCTCAAGTCGACGAAAGAGGCCTGAGCGCGGCCTTCAACGTCTTGAGCCCCGCTGCGATGCCGATTAGCTCCACGGGCCGAGGGGCGGGAGAGTTTAAAGACTCAGGGCCAGCCGCAAGGGTGGCGAGCAGAAGCCGATGGTGCGCGCTTGGCAACGACGGGCCCAATTCCAGTTTGGGTGAAGGTACTCTAAACTTCCCCCGTCGCGGCGCGCCCTGCGGTCGGCGTTGGCTTGCGCCGCCTGCGTGAAGAAAGCCAGCTGCCATGTACCTGATCGCTTTCCCCCTCCTGCTCATCCCATTTGCGTTCTTCAACATCGCCGTCTTTCTCCTCAACATGCCGCTCAGCGATGAGGAGAAAAGCGCGGTATTCGAGCTTCCCCTCGCGTCCGAGCCGACCATGCCGTTGGTCTTCGACCACAGCATGACGATCACCATGGGCGATTTTATCGTCGCGGTCGGCATACTCTTGCTTTACGTCGAGGTCCTCAAAGCGGTGCGGCCCGGCGGCAAGGGGGTCATCGACCATCTGCTCTCCTTCATCCTGTTCGTCGTCATGGCGGGAGAGCTCGTGTTCGTGCCGCAGGCGGCGTCGCCGACCTTGTTCCTGCTCGTCGTGCTCGGCTTCGTCGACTTTATCACCGGCCTCTCGGTTCACATGGTGCAGCCGAAGCTCGTGTTCGAACGCACGGCGCAGGCTCCGCCGCCGGTGGGGCAGGCGAGCGGTCCCTCGTAGTTGGCTGCGCCCGCTACCCGCCGGTGCGGACTATCTCGCCAGCGCGTTTGCTGCGCCCGATCTCAAGCTCAATCACCGATGCGCTGCAGGGCATCGTGCCGCTGCACTGCGTTTGTAGCGCTTCCGGGCATCATTTGGAGAACCCCGCTCTGGCTTTGCCCTACGAAAGCCACCGACGACACGCATTCAGATGGGAAGGGTTCGACGTCTGGGGGTCTAGCAATGATCCGCGCCACGGTCGTCCGTGCGCTTGTGCTAGCGGCGGCTTTTGCCGCGGCATTGACGTCGGTCGCGTGGCCAGTCACGTGCCTTGGCGAAGACGGCAATCAGTTGCCGCCCAGGGCAACCAAGGAGTTGCCGCCCGCGCTGCTCGCGCTGCTCCGACAAAAGAAGATGCCGAAGCATTCGCCGATCCTTCTGCGCATTTTCAAGGAAGAGGCGGAACTCGAAGTCTGGAAGCAGGACAGCGGCGGCCATTTCCAGCTCCTCAAGATCTTTCCGATCTGCCGGTGGTCGGGCGATCTTGGGCCCAAGTTGCATCAGGGCGACCGTCAGGCTCCAGAGGGATTCTATACGGTTACGCCCGAGTTGATGAATCCCAATTCCAACTACTATCTTGCGATCAACACCGGCTTCCCCAACAGCTTCGACAAAGCGAACAACCGCGGCGGCAGCTTGCTCATGATCCACGGCGACTGCTCGTCGGCCGGTTGCTACGCCATGACCGACGAACAGATCAGCGAGATCTATTCGCTGGCGCGCGACTCGCTCCTCGGCCGGCCGTCATTCCAGGTCCAGGCCTATCCGTTCCGCTTGACGGCGCCGAATCTGGCGCGGCATCGAACTCATCCGCAATTGGCCTTCTGGAAGATGCTCAAGATCGGCAACGATCACTTCGAGACGACGCATCTCGAACCCAAGGTGGATGTGTGCGATCGCCGCTATGTATTCGATGCGCAAGCTCTTCCGAATTCGCCGAACCCTCTCGTGTTCAATCCCACCGGTAAGTGCCCCGCCTTCGTCGTGAATCCGAAAATCGCGCGGCAGGCGCTGGAGAAACAACGCGCCGACGAGGCCGAATACGCGCAATTGCTCGAAGACGACGTGCCAACCGCCCAAATCTACAGCGGACTGGACGGCGGAATGAATGAGGCTTTCCTCGCACGGTTTCCGGTCAGAGTGACGCTTGCGCAAGTGATGCCGTATGCATCTTACCTGCCGCAACTGCCGCCGATCCCCTGGCTCGACAACGACGATTCGTTGACGAGTAAATGGTTCGGCAATTGTTTTGCACGCTGCGAGATAACTATAGGCTGGTGATTCCGAGTAAGGATCGCCCGAGAAACAACTCACCCCGCCCCCGCCGGTCGGCGGTGACGCCGCGGCCTCCGAGAGCGCGAGTAGTCTAACGCCGGAGAAGCACAATTGTCCGAGCCGGAAAAATCATTCGAGCCTTGCTGCAAGGATATGACGACGGCGATGTCGTTTCCCGCCGGCCGGCATTTCTTCGTCGAAAATGGTGTCCTTATGCTGACGGTGGCGAGATCCATTTTGAAAGATGGGAGCGAGGGCATTCTGGAGCATCCCGTCCGCTTCTGCCCGTTCTGCGGCAAGCCGGTGCAAGACCGCTCTGAAAGCGCCGGACCCTGGGGCCATCAGTAACATCGACTTTGATTCGACTACTGTCGGCCATGCCGGATTCCCGCCACAAATCGCGAAATGCTGGCCAGATTTTCGCCGCAAACCACGAAACCAAAATCTTTGCGGCGAAATACGCCTGAAACGGGCGTGCGCTAGATGTTGATGAGCAAGACGGTTGTCAAAGGCGTTGGAATAGGGATGGACGTGATGCTTTGCGATTATCGGCACTGGCTCGAATACGATATGGTGGCGCTTGCAGTGCTGTTCGTTGGCGTCGGATTGGTCGAGTTGATCGTGCTGAGCATTTGAAAATGTGGTCGTATCGGCGTCTCCCCCCAGCGCCGATCGCCACGTTTGGGTGTTCGACATAACCCGCTTCGCTCGGACCTTGTCGGAACGCAGCCTCGACCGAGGCAGACTCGTGAGACGACTGGAAGCTGAGAAGCCGACCCTCGGCATCGTCGGCTGCTATGGACGCGCGTAAACGCGCTTATGGCAACATCCGGGCAACCTGCTAATATGGATTGGAGAGAAGCGGGAACGTCTATGGCGGGACAGATTTTATATTTAATTACGCCATATGGTCGCTCGCGTGTCTACCACCCCGCGAACGGAGGCTATGTCTCCTCGGAGGGGCTCGCCGGCGATATTGATGATCTTCGGCAATGGCAGCGCGAAGGCGTGGCGTTTGTGGTCTTGGACACCGAGACGGGCGCGGACGTGACGCGGGTGCTGTTGGCGTAAGCAACGCCCCGCGGCCCCGGCGGGCTTGAACACGAGTCGAGCCCGGCAAGCCGGAGGGGCTCACGGATAACCCCGCCTCCGCGCGGGAAATTCAAAGTGAGCTCAAAACTTGATCAGCCGCTAAGGCAAAGGCGACTGTCCAGCAGCAAAACCCACGTTTTGTCGTGGTCTGGGTTTCATCCTGACGTACGTGGCGCCGAGCAGCCCGAACCATATTGGCGCGACATAAAGTGCCACGCGTGTTCCCGGATCGACAGAAAGCAGGGCCGCCACAACGATTAGGAAACCTACGACGAGCCAGTTCGCCCAGGGACCGCCCGGCATTCTGAAGGAAACGCCGTGCGCCCGGCCCTCATGGACAGCCTTCCTGTACCCCAAGTGGGCCAGCATGATGATTCCCCAGGTCCACAACGTCCCAATCAGTGCGACACTCGTCACCCATATAAATAGTCGGCCGTGAAGAACCCGATTTCAGACGGATTTGAGCTCGGTGGGTAGGCTGAGCGCAATCAGGATTCTGAGCAACAAAAACCTCAACCACGCGAGGAGGCGGCGGAAATTATAGCCGGCGGCGGCGAGCACGG
>JAFAHL010000144.1 GCA_019237215.1 Hyphomicrobiales bacterium
TCGATCGTCCTGTCGACCTCGTCGGCTGCGACCGCCACTTCGATCTTGAGTTTCGGCAAGAAGCTCACTGCATATTCGGCGCCGCGATAGATTTCGGTGTGGCCCTTCTGGCGCCCGTAGCCCTTGACCTCGGTCACGGTCATCCCACGCACGCCGACCCCGGTCAGCGCGTCGCGGACCTCGTCGAGCTTGAAAGGCTTGATGATGGCCATGACGATTTTCATGGGTTGACGATTTTCATGGGTTGACGATTTTCATGGGTTCGGCCCCCCGCTTGGGTCCTCCCTGCGGGAGCAGGGTTGCAGACAATCTCGCTTGCGCGTTTTGGCGAGAAAGCTCGCTTCGCCGAGCAATGCCGCTGCCACGAATCAAGCGCCGTGCCAGTTCGCGCCATCAGCTGTAAGCGTCTGGAAACAAGAGGCATTTGCGGAGCGGCCGCGATCTGCCTGCGACCTTTTGTCAAGCGCCGCACAAACCCCGCTCAAGCCTGCTCAATTTTTAATCAGGAGGTGCCAAGGGACCGAATGCCCCCGCCCTGCGCATCGATGCCCGCGAGCGCTCAGGGGTATTGCAGGCGCGCACGTCGAACGCGGCGGCCATGCGCAAGGCCACCCGCGAACTTCCTCGGGACGGACGGCGGACGGTGGCCCGCGGCGCGCGCTTGCGCTTACTGCAGCGCTTCGCCGTGCTGGGTCACATCGAGGCCTTCGATCTCGTGCGGCTCGCTCACCCGCAGCGGCACGAGCAATCCGATCACCTTGAGGAGAATATAGGTCAACACGCCGGACCAGATGAGGACCGCGACGACGGCGTAGAGCTGGACCAGCACCTGCCTGGCATTGCCCTCGAACAGTCCCGGGGACCCCTGCGGCGCGTCCGGGCTAGCGGACAGCGCCGCCACCGCGAACACGCCCGTGAGCAACGTGCCGGTCGCGCCGCCGATGCCGTGCACGCCGAACACGTCGAGCGAATCGTCATAGCCGATCCGCAGCTTCAGCCACGTGCAGGCCCAGAAGCAAATTGCGCCGGCGATCAGGCCGATGATGACGCCGTGCCAGGGCAGCACGAAGCCCGACGCCGGCGTGATGGCGCCGAGACCGGCGATGGCGCCCGTGATCATGCCGAGCACCGATGGTTTTCCGCGCGTCGACCATTCCAGGAACATCCAGGTGAGCGCGCCGGTCGAGGCCGCCAGATGCGTGGCCGTGATTGCAAAGGCGGCGCGCGCGTTGGCGCCGAGCGCCGAGCCGCCGTTGAAGCCGATCCAGCCGACCCAGAGCAGGCCCGTGCCGATCACCGCCAGCGACAGGTCATGGGGGGCGAAATTGTCGGTGCCGTAACCGTGGCGTTTGCCGAGCACATACGCCGCGACCAGACCTGCAACCCCCGCGTTGAGGTGGACCACCGTGCCGCCGGCGAAATCGAGAACGCCGGCACTGGCAAGAAAGCCGCCGCCCCACACCCAATGCGCGATCGGCACGTAGACGAAGAGCAGCCACCCGACAACGAACCACAAGAACGCCGAAAACCGCATGCGGTCGGCGACCGCGCCCGCGATCAGCGCAACCGTGATGATCGCAAACGTCATCTGATAAACCACATACAAAAGTTCCGGAATGGTCGGCGCGAATACGCTCGTCGCCTCCATGCCGATGCCGCGCAAGAACAGCCGCTCGAACGTTCCGAGCCAGGGCGCATCGCCGGCAAAGCTCAAGCTGTAGCCGACGGCGAACCACAGGAGCGAGCAGACGGCGGTGCAGGCGACGCTCTGCGCCATGGTCGCGAGCACGTTCTTCTTGCGCACCATTCCGCAATAGAACAGCGCCAGCCCTGGCATGGTCATCATCAGCACGAGCGCGGTGGCCGAGATCATCCAGGCGGTGTCGCCGCCGTCGATCTTCGACGTCATCTCTTGCGCCAGCGCCGGCGCGGCGGCGAAGACCAAGCCCAGCGTGGCGGCAATGCCGCACGCCATGCGACCGTTGTCTCTCGTCATGCTGTCCCTCTGAGTCGTTCAGGCGCCTACAACGCGTCCACGTCGGTCTCGCCGGTCCTGATGCGTACGGCTTGATCGATCGCGGTGACGAAGATCTTGCCGTCACCGATCTGCCCGGTCTTGGCGGATGCAATGATGGCCTCGACGGTGGCGCCCACGCGATCGGACGGCACCGCCACCTCGATGCGAATCTTGGGCAAAAAGTTCACGACGTATTCGGCGCCGCGGTAGATTTCGGTGTGGCCTTTCTGGCGGCCATAGCCCTTGACCTCGCTCGCTGTCATGCCGTGCACGCCGATGGCGACCAACGCATCGCGCACGTCCTCGAGCTTGAACGGCTTGATGATGGCGATGACCATTTTCATGAATTCGTCCCCCCGTGAGGCGCCTGCACACAATATCGGCGTTAAGGCCAAAGATTAAGCGATTAGTTTAGGGGCTCGCGCCCGGGTGAGCACCAGGACAGGGCGATTTTAGCGAAGGGTCTTGCGCTCGCGCAGCAGGCCCTCCTGGGCCACGGAGGCCACCAGCGTGCCGTCGCGGGCGAAGATGAGGCCGCGGGAGAAGCCGCGCGACCCCGAAAGATTGGGGCTGTCGTGGGCGTAGAGCAGCCAGTCGTCGGCGCGAAACGGGCGGTGAAACCAGAGCGCGTGGTCGAGGCTCGCGGCCATCAGCGTCTGCTCGAACACGGTGCGCCCATGCGGGATCAGCGCCGAGTCGAGCAGCAGCATGTCGGAGGCGTAGGCGAGCACGCATTGATGGATCGCAGGCTCATCCGGCAGCCGCGCGGTCGCGCGGATCCACACGTGGAAGCGGCCATCCTCGATTTTTTTGCCGAGGTAACGGTCGAGCTCCACGGGTCGCCATTCGATCGGGCGGTCGCGCTCGTAATAGCGCCGCACCGGATCCGGCATCAGCGGCAGCACGCGCTCCTTGATGTGGGCTTCATTCGGCAAATCCTCGGGCTTGGCCACCTCCGGCATCTTCGCTTGGTGGCTCATCCCGGGTTCGTCGCGATGAAACGACACCGCCATGGTGTAAATCGCCTGCCCGTGCTGGATCGCGACCACGCGCCGCGTGGTGAAGCTCTTGCCGTCGCGGATGCGGTCGACCTCGTAGATGATCGGCACCTTGGGATCGCCGGGGAGCAGGAAATAGGCGTGCAGCGAGTGCGGCGGCCGGCCCGCCACGTCGACGGTGCGGCAGGCGGCAACAAGCGCTTGCCCGATCACCTGCCCACCGAATACGCGCTGCCAGCCGACCTGGGGCGAGCGGCCGCGGAATAAATTGAGCTCGAGTCGCTCGAGATCGAGGATGGCGAGGAGGTCTTGGACCGCGGAGGACATTGCAAACCTTTCGTTTCGACGCCCATCATCATCCGCTGAGGCGGGACATGACAATGCTATAGTGGCGGCAGGAGGCGGCCCATGGATTCGCCCATGGCGTCATCGTCGCAGGATGCGCAGAAGATCGACGTGCTGATCGGCGGCGCGGGCTTTGCCGGTCTCGCGCTGGCGATTGCGCTGCGCCAAGGCCTGGCGCCGTCGTTCGCGGTCACGGTCGCCGACCCCGCGCTGGCGGGCACGGCGAAAGATGGGCGCGCCACCGCCATCGTCGCCGCGGCGCGGCGCCTGTTCGAGACCATCGGCGTTTGGCGGGACATCGAGGCGCAGCCCATCCTCGATATGGTGGTGACCGACAGCCGCCTCGCCGACGTCGTGCGGCCGGTGTTTCTGAGCTTCGATGGCGATGTGGAACCGGGCGAGCCGTTCGCCCACATGATCGAGAATGGCCCGCTGCTCGCTGCGCTGGCGGCGAAGGCGAAGGACGAAGGTGTGGCGCTGCGGCCCGCGGCAGTCACGGATCTTGAGTTTGCGACTGAGCGCGCCAACGACCGCGTCAACGTGCGCTTGTCCAATGGCGAGGCGCTCGCCGCGCGGCTCCTGGTCGCCGCCGACGGCGCGCGTTCGGCGATCCGCGAACGTGCCGGGATCGCGAGCCACGGCTGGAGCTACGGGCAGTCCGCCATCGTCACCACCGTCGCCCACGAGCGCGACCATCACGGGCGCGCCGAGGAGCATTTTCTTCCCGCCGGGCCGTTTGCGATCCTGCCGCTGACCCGCGATGCCGCCGTGGGCCACCGTTCGTCGATCGTGTGGACCGAAGAGGCGCAAGAGGCGGCGCGCCTGGTCGCGCTGTCCGATGCGGAATTTCATGCCGAGCTCGAGCGGCGCTTCGGCCTGCGTCTCGGCGAGATCGCGGCGGTCGGGGAGCGCCGCGTCCATCCCCTCGGCCTTTCGGTGGCGCGCGCGTTCATCGCCGATCGCCTCGCGCTCGTGGGCGATGCCGCCCATGTCATCCATCCGGTCGCCGGGCAGGGGCTCAATATGGGGCTCAAGGACGTCGCCGCGCTCGCCGAGGTGATCGTCGACGCGGTCCGGCTCGGACTTGATCCCGGCTCGCTTGCCGTGCTCGAGCGCTATCAGCGCTGGCGGCGGTTCGACACCATGGCCATGGGAATTGCGACCGACGGGCTCAACCGGCTGTTCTCCAACCAATCGGACGTGCTGCGGCTCGTGCGCGACGTCGGTCTCGGTCTGGTCGACCGTCTGCCCGCGCTGAAGCGCCTTTTCATCCGCGAGGCCGCCGGGCTCGTCGGCGAAGTGCCGAAACTTCTGCGCGGCGAGGCGTTGTAGCACCGCGCGGCGGTCGCCACTGACTCATCTGCCGTCATTGCCGGGCTTGACCCGGCAATCCATCGGCTTGAATAAAGCGTTTTTTCGATGGATGCGCGGGTCAAGCCCGCGCATGACGAGTCACAGCGGCGTAGCCCGCGTGAGCGGAGCGAAACGCGGGGACACTCCGCCCCGGATGTCGCTGCGCTCATCCGGGCTACGGGCGCGAGCGGCCGTCAGACGAACGGGATCGCCAGCACGTGCTGCTTGAACGCGGGGCGCTGCTCGATTGAGGCAAACCAGCGCTCGAGATGGTCGAGCGGTGGCCGCTCCGGCACCAAGCGGCGGAAGCGGTAGGCCATCAGCGCGACCGGGATATCGCCCATGGACAGCGCGTCGCCGGCGACGAACGCGGTCTTGGCGAGCTGCGCGTCGAGGATCGTCATCGCTGCGATGCACTTGACCTTGCCGGCTTCGATCGCCGCATGATCGCGCTTCTCCGGCGGCGTGCGGATCAGCCCCCAGAACACCGGCGTGAGCGGCGGATGCGCGACCGTAAGCTGCCAGTCCATCCAGCTGCTGGCGCGTGCGCGCGCGTGCGCATCGGCGGGCTCGAGCTTGCCGGCGCCGTGTTTTGCCGCGAGGTAGCGCACGATCGAATTCGATTCCCACAGCAGGAAGCCGTCCTCTTCTTCCAGCGTCGGCACCAGGCCGTTGGGATTCATGGCGAGATAGGCGGGCTCCTTGTTCTTGCCGAAGGCGCCGCCGACGTCGATGCGCTCGTGCGGCAGCTCGAGCTCGCCCACCGCCCACATCACCTTCTGCACGTTGACCGAGGTGTTGCGCCCCCAGATTTTGATCATGGCTCCGCCTTTCGCTCGCTCGTCATGGCCGCTTTGTTGTGGCGGCCATTCATCGCTTCGCCCGGGCAGAAAACAAGCCGCGCGTCCCGGCGCAAGGCTGCGGAGCAGGCAACACGCAGAAGTTGTACAGCTCCCTGTAAATAACAGGCCGGAAACAGGGAAGCTGCGCCCGCGGCCGACTGCTACAGCCGAGAGTTGCCGCACGGACGGTGCTGGCGACTGGGCAACAAAAAAGCCCGGAAGCACGTCTCGCCCGGGCTCTTTGGCGCAGCTTTGGTGAATACGCTTTTCTGGAAGATTCTCGTTACGCGAGTCAACGGAAAAAGCGAGGCCCGCGGAATTATCCGTCTTAACCGGCGTCACGCCCGTTCCCGCACCGAAGGTCAATCCAGCCGGCGCGCTTCTTCGGGCAGCATGATCGGGATGCCGTCGCGGATCGGATAGGCGAGCTTGGCCGAGCGCGAGATCAGCTCCTGTTTCTCCG
>JAFAHL010000382.1 GCA_019237215.1 Hyphomicrobiales bacterium
GGTCGGCGCCAAGGATTTCAAGTTGAAGCAGTGGACGATCACCGACCCGCAGGGCTACGACACCACGGTTGCCGTTTCCAACCTCGACAACAGCAAGCGGCCCGATCCCGGCCTGTTCAAGATCGACTATACGCGCTACATCCAGTAGCGGTGTCGGTCCCGCGCATCAGTCGCCAGACGTCCGCTTGACCTCGTGCAAGCGATCGCCAATTAGAGCATATTCAGGTCAAGTGGAATCAACGCGAGCAGCAGACTCGGTTCTACCCTCCCCCTTGTGAGGAGGGTCGGCGCGAAGCGCCGGGGTGGGGGTCGTGCAGTGATCCGCTGACGGACCCCCACCCCCAACCCCTCCCCACAAGGGGGAGGGGAGCGCACCGAGTCTTCGTCTGAAATCTGATGCGACTGACGATTACGACTTGGAACATCAATTCGGTGCGGCTGCGCATCGACAGCGTCGCGAGGTTCATGAAGGCGGTTCGCCCCGACGTGCTCTGTCTGCAGGAAACCAAGTGTCCCGACGACAGGTTTCCGCTCAAGCGCTTCAAGCGTCTCGGCTACGAGCACGTGGCGCTCAATGGGCAGAAAGGCTATCACGGCGTCGTCGTGCTTTCGCGCTTGCCGTTCGAAAGCTTCAACATCCAGTCCTTTTGCGGCAAGGCCGACTGCCGGCACATCTCGGCCGTGCTCGGCGAGCGCGCGGGGCTGCGCGATCCGATTACGCTGCATAACCTCTACGTGCCGGCCGGCGGCGATGTCCCCGATCCGGCGGTCAATTCCAAATTCGCGCACAAGCTCGCCTTTCTCGACGAGATGCGCGTCTGCGCGGCGCTGCGCTGTCACGACTCGAACCGCATGATTCTGCTCGGCGATCTCAACGTCGCGCCGCTCGAGCACGACGTCTGGAGCCACAAGCAGATGTTGCGGGTGGTGTCGCACACGCCGGTCGAATGCGAGAAGCTCGTGGCCGCGCAGAAGGACGGCGGCTGGGTCGATGCCATGCGCATGCTGGTCCCGGAGCCGACCAAGCTCTACACCTGGTGGAGCTATCGCTCGCTCGATTGGAGAACGGCGGACAAAGGCCGCCGGCTCGATCACATCTGGGTCGCGCCCGCGCTCGCCGACCGCGTCAGCGGCATGCGCGTGTTCAAGCACTGGCGCGGCTCCTCGCGGCCGTCCGATCATGTCCCGGTGACGGCGACGCTCGAAGTGTAGCGCGCGCGATGCGCAATCACTTGGGTTCGTGCGCGTCGAGAAAGGCGCGCACATCGACGATCTCGCGCGTCGCTTGATCGAGCCGGCCCGCGAGCGTTGCGCGCAGCTTGCGCGCCGCATCCGGGAAGCTCTCCAACATCCTAATGAAAAGCGGCCGCGGAATGCACAGCACGGTCGCGGGCTCGAGCGCTTTGGCGGTCGCCGGGCGCCTGGTCTCGGCGAACAGCGCGACCTCTCCCAGAAGCGTGCACGGGCCGACGGTGAGGTCCTTGCCGTCTTCCGCAGACGAGAGGTTGAATCGGCCCTCCTGGACGACGAAGCCGCCCTCCGACTCGTCGCCGGCGTTAAACAGCACCTCCCCGCCGTCGAGGTGTCGGGTCTCCGCCCCGATCGCCAGAATGCGCAGCGCCGGCCGCCCCAAGAGACCGAGCGTCGGCACGCGTTCGAGGAAGGCAATGTCGTCGTTGATGGCCATGGCGAGCGGTTACGGCACCAATTTGTAACCGCCCGCTTCGGTAACGAGGATGGCAGGGCTGGCAGCGTCCCGCTCGACCTTCTGCCGCAGCCGATAGATGTGCGTCTCGAGCGTGTGGGTGGTGACCCCGGAGTTATAGCCCCAGACCTCCTGCAACAGGGTCTCGCGCGAAACCGGACGTTGGCCAGCGCGATAGAGATATCGCAGGATCGCGGTCTCCTTCTCCGTCAGCCGCACCTTGTTGCCCTTGGGATTGAGCAGAATCTTCGAGCTCGGCCGGAACGTGTACGGGCCGATGGTGAATACGGCGTCCTCGCTCGCCTCGTGCTGGCGCAGCTGCGCGCGGATACGCGCGAGCAGCACGGCAAAGCGGAATGGTTTGGTCACGTAATCGTTGGCGCCGGACTCGAGCCCGAGGATGGTGTCGGAATCCGTATTGTGTCCGGTCAACATGATGATGGGCGCCTTGAAGCCGTTCTTGCGCAGGATGCGCACGGCTTCGCGCCCGTCGACGTCGGGCAACCCGACATCCATGATCACGAGATCGATCTGCCCGGCCTTGGCCGCCTGCACCCCCTTGGTGCCATTGTCGACCGCGATCGATTCGAATTCCTCGTGCAGCGCGAGCTGCTCGACCAGCGCCTCGCGCAGCTCGGAGTCGTCGTCCACGATCAGGATCTTGCGGGTATTCGTCATTCCTCGGCCCCAGAATCGGCATCACCCCGGAACGGCGTTGCGCGAAATAGAGCATTCGGGGGTAAAAGAGCAAGCCGGTTTGCTACTTCCGCCGCGCCAGCTCGCGGGTTCCACCCGAAGGCTCTCTTTGCATGCGCCGCCGCGCTTTCTCTCTGATCCGGGTGCGGGCCCGACCGGGCCGCCCGACCCAGGGCATCCTGCTCGCGGGACCGCTCGCGCTGCCGGTCGTGCTCGGCCGAGGGGGTATTCGCGCCAACAAATTCGAGGGCGACGGCACGACCCCGCGGGGCCGATTTCGGCTGATTCGTCTGTGGTGGCGGGCCGATCGCCACTGGCACCCGCGAACGTTGCTGCCCGCCCACCGCATCACCCCCGACCTCGCCTGGTGCGAGGATACCACCGACCGGCGGTATAACCGCCCGTTTCGGCGCGCGCCCCGTGACGGCGGCGACCGCCTCTGGCGGACCGACCACCTCTACGATTTCGTGGTCGAGATCGACCACAACACCCGCCCCCGGGTGGCAGGCCGAGGCAGCGCAGTGTTCGTGCATGTGGCGTGGCCCAACCGATCGCCGACCGCGGGCTGCGTTGCGCTCGCGGCGAACAACCTGCGCCGTCTGCTTGCGGTCCTTGGGCCAAAGACGCGAATCGCAATTCAATATTAGACTTGAATTTCATTCGGCCGAAGTTTCGCCCCGCGTGGCCCTTTCGCCGAAGATCGCGGTGCCGACCCGCACGTGAGTGGCGCCGAGCTCGATGGCGAGCGGGAAATCCGCGCTCATGCCCATGGACAACAACGAGAGGCCGTTGCGCCGCGCGATCTTGGCGGTCAAGGCGAAATGCGGCGCCGGCGGTTCATGCGCCGGCGGAAGACACATGAGCCCGGCGATGGCAAGACCGTAGCGCTCGCGGCACGCGTTGAGGAACGCGTCGGTCTCCTCCGGCAGCACGCCGGCCTTTTGCGGCTCGGCGCCGGTATTGATCTCGACGAACAGCGTCGGCGTGCGGCCCTGCCGGGCGATCTCCTTGGCCAACGCCTCGGCGAGGCTCGGCCGATCGACCGAATGGATCGCGTCGAACAGCGCCACCGCCTCCTTCGCCTTGTTGGATTGCAGCGGGCCGATCAGATGCAGCTGCAGCTGCGGGTAAGCCGACGTTAACGCTGGCCACTTCGCCTTGGCTTCTTGCACGCGATTTTCACCGAATACGCGTTGTCCGCTTTCGATCACGGGGATAATCGCGTCGCTACCGAAAGTTTTCGAAACCGCGATCAGCGTGACCGAGGCGCGCTCGCGCCGCGCGTCGTTGCAGGCGCGCGCGATCTCCGCTTCGACGGACGCGAGCGCGGTTGGTGAATGCTCTGTTACGATGGTCGCCTTTTCGCTTGTCATGTCATCAACGGATCGTAGATTTACGGTGGTAGGTCCAATTTTACCGAGTTCCTGAAAGGGGTCTTCAACCATTCGCACTAGGTTCCCGCGCGGGGT
>JAFAHL010000526.1 GCA_019237215.1 Hyphomicrobiales bacterium
GGCGGCGGTCACGACATCATCCCCCAGCGAACGACGGTGTACTGCTCGAGCCGCTGGAACACGAGCTTCTCCAGCGCAAGGCCGATGGCGCCGATGACGGCGACGCCGGCGAGCATCACGTCGGTGTTCAAAAATTCGCGCGCGCCGAAAATCATCCAGCCGAGCCCCCACGACACCGCGGCGAGCATCTCCACGCCGACCAGGATGCGCCACGCCTGCGCCAGGCCGAGGCGCAGCCCGGTGAGGACGTAGGGCAGGGCGCCGGGCAGGATCACGTGGTGGAGCAGCCGCCGGTTGTCCGCACCCATGGCCTGCGCCGAGCGCACCCAGATGTCCTTGACCGCCTTCACTCCGGTCCAGGTGTTGAAGACGATGGGAAAGGCGGAGACGAAGGCGACGAGCAGCACGGCCGTCGTGTTGCCGAGGCCGAACCAAAGCAGGAACAGCGGCGCGTAGGCGAGCCCGGGGATAGGCGCGACGATGCTCACCAGCGGCAGAAATACATCTTCCGCCCGGCGCGAGCGCCCCATGGCAAAACCGATCGCGATGCCGGCCACCGCGGCGAGCGCAAAGCCGGCAAGCAAACGAAGGAGCGTGTCGAGCACGTGGTGGGGCAAGACCCCGTCGGCGGTGAGGCGGACCAGGGCGGCGGCCACCTCTTCCAGCGGCGGAAACAGCTTGCGCGGGAAGACGCCGAGATGGGCCGTGACTTCCCAGGCGAGCGCCACCACCAGGAACGGAAAGGCGGTGCGTGCGACGACGCGCCAGCGGCTTTCGCCGCGTCGCGCCGATGCGGCAGCAACGACGCTCGGCGATGCGGCGGGGGCAAGGTCGGACATGAGCTCACGATAGTGCGGGCGCACCACTGCGGACAAGCGAAGTCGTGGAGTGTCCCGGTCAAACGGGATATTCCGACTGGCAGAAAACTCCGTTCATTCCCGCGGAAGCGGGAATCCAGGGCCAAGGACTGGGTCCCCGCTTTCGCGGGGACGAGCGGAAGGGAGGACGTCGAAGCAAACTTGGCACTGCCCCCTCCGTAACCAGCGCGCATGCGTGCCGCGCGCGGGTGATGATGGATTTGCGCGCGGGCGGCTGTTACCACGGCGATCGGGCCATGCATGGAATAACCACCCTCCAGCACATGCCGAAGCGCGCCGCTGCGGCGCTCGCGATCGCCTTGACGCTCGCCGCGGGCGTCGCCGGCGGTTTCGCCGCGCGCTACGTCCATCTGCCGTTGCCGTGGCTGCTCGGCGCGCTCTTCACCACCATGGCGCTGTCGCTCGCGGGCGCGCCGGTGCGGCTCATCCCATGGGGGCGGCCGGCGGGGACGGTGGTGGTCGGCGCCTCCACCGGCCTGCAGTTCACCGCGACCGTGGTCGCGAAACTCGTCACGCTGCTGCCGTTGATCATCGCCGCGGCCTTCATCTCGACCATCGTCGGCGCCATCGGCGGACTCCTTTATATGCGGCTCACCGGGATCGACCGCGTCACCGCATTCTTCGCCACCGTCCCCGGCGGCGTGGTGGAAACGACGACCATCGCCCCGCACTACGGCGGTCACCTCGAGCCCATCATGGTCGCGCAGACGACAAGGGTGGCGCTCATCGTGGTGTTCGCGCCGTTCCTGGTGATCTCCTTCGTCGGCGGCGGCGCCCAGAACCCGCTGCTCGCCATTCCCGTCGTACCGTGGCTGCCGATCCTCGGCCTCGTCCTGGTGTCGGGTATCATCGCGACCTTGCTCTCGCGCACGCGCTCGCCCAATGCCTGGCTCATGGCGCCGCTCTTCATCGCTGCCGCCGCCAGCCATCTCGGCTGGCTCGAGGGCCGCATGCCCGACGTCCTTCTGATCGCCGCGCAGGTCCTCATCGGCAGCGCGCTCGGCGCCCAGTTCAGGCCCGAGTTTCTCACCCGGCTGTACCGCCTGCTGTGGGCCTCCTGTGTCGTGGTGCTGTTCGCGGCTGGCTCGATGGCGCTGTTCGCCGCGGCGATCGCGTGGCTCGGCGGATATCCGGTGCCGACCATGGTGCTGGCCATGGCGCCCGCCGGCATCGCCGAGATGGTGCTCACCGGCAAGGTGCTGGGGCTCGATTCGACGCTGATCGCCGGTTTCCAGCTCATGCGCATCATCATCGTGCTGATCTGGTGCCGCACCGCGCTCGTTCTGTTCCAGCGCGCGGCGGAACGCGTGTTCGGCAAGCCGCCCAATGGCTCGTTGTAGGGTGGGCGAAAATCGCGTCGCTATGATCGCCGCGTGGGCCATCAGGGCGTTTACGCCTGTCTTCGCCGGGCTATGCGCGCCACGCGATTTTGCCCACCCTACGGGTGCGCTCGCGTCCGCAACGATGGACGACAAACGCTTTCGCCGTGTGCTAGGAACCCCCGGAATCGCGCTGGGCTTTGAGCAAGGAGAGTTGGATGGCAGCGAACAAGCATAAGATCGGTTGGATCGGCGTGGGCCGCATGGGTTACCCCATGGCCGAGCGCCTGCTCAAGGCCGGCTACGACGTTTCGATCTGGAACCGCACCCGCTCCAAGGCCGAGCCGCTGACCAAGCTTGGCGGCACGGTGGTCGACAATCTCCTCGAGCTCAAGGACGTGGACGTGCTGTTCTCCATCGTCTCGACCGGAAAGGACCTGGAGCAGATCTATTTCGGCAAGAACAGCGTCAGCGGCCATGGCGGCAAGCTGCCGAAAATCTTCGTCGATTGCTCGACCATCGCGGTGGAGGAATCGGCCTCGATCCGCGACCGGCTGCAGCAGCTCGGCTGCGAATACGTGGCGGCGCCGGTGAGCGGCAATGCCAAGGTGATCAAGGCGGGCAAGCTCTCCGCCGTCATCTCCGGCAGCGAGGCCGCGTGCAAGACCGCCGCGCCGCT
>JAFAHL010000671.1 GCA_019237215.1 Hyphomicrobiales bacterium
ACATAGTATGAGTTGAAAAGATAGGCGAAGCGTTCGTCGAAGACGCGATAGCCAGCGAGCGACGGCAGCAAGAGAAACTGCTCGAAGAACCAGCTCGTATGCGCGCGGTGCCACTTGGCCGGGCTCGCGTCGGGCATCGACTGCACGACCTGATCCTCGGCGCTCAAGGACGCGGCGCGGCGCTCCGTTTCCGCGCGCACCGCGCGGAACGCATCGCGCCAAGTGGTCCGAGGATCGGTCGGCGCGGCTCGTGGGATCGTTGCGGTATCAGCCTCGTCACGGCGGCGACGAAGGACGGGTGACGAAGTCGCGGGCGGCATGCCCATTCCTGGGTTGGAGAAATCGCGAGGCGTTAGGTGAGAAGAAACCGTTTTGGGCTATCGATTGTTCCTTCATTATACGTGAACGGGGAAAGTTGGGTTGCGGCTCGCGGATATTTTATGTGACGTGAGCCGGCCCTGACCGCTGCGGCGAAAAGTAAGACTTTCCATGGACTTACGACTTGGAGCCGGGTCTCGATGGCGCTCGCGCGCGCCCGCGGTTGGGGGGCGCGCGCTTACTTCGCCGCGCTTGCGCCCGCGGCCGCCGCCATGCCGTCTTGCTGGCCGGTGCCGCCGCTTGCCCCGATCGCGCCGATGATCTTGCCGTTCACGATAATCGGAACGCCACCTTCGGACGCCACCGGTTTTTCCGGGAAGGTCATGAATGCGGTATTGCCCGCGGCGTACTGATCCGCGAACGCTTTGCTCGGGCGACGGAACAGCACGGCGGTGCGCGCCTTGCTCTGGGAAATCTCGCCCGATGCCAGCTGCGTGCCATCCATCTTCTCGAAATAGACGAGTTCGCCGGCCGGTCCCACGATCGCGAACGCCATGCGCCAATTGTTCTTCTTGGCCTCGGCGAGCGCGGCGGCGGCGACCGTCTTTGCCTGCTCGTTGGTGATCGGCGTCCCGTAGTCGGCCGGCGGCGTGGGGGCAGCGGGCGAAGGCGCCGGTTGCTGCGCCAGCGCCGCGCCGCCGAGCATCAGCGTTGAGGCGATGCTGAGCGCAATCAAGGCATCAAGTCGCATGGTCCTGTCTCCACCTGGATTATCGCGGCGCTGCCACGCCGTCCTGCTAGTCGCCGCCGCCGCTCGCCCCGATCGCGCCGATGATCTTGCCGTTCACGATAATCGGAACGCCGCCTTCGGATGCAACGGGTTTTTCCGGAAAGGTCGTGAATGCCCTATTGCCCGCGGCATACTGATCCGCGAACACTTTGCTCGGACGACGGAACAGCACGGCGGTGCGCGCCTTGCCCTGGGCGATCTCGACCGACGCCAGCTGGGTGCCGTCCATCTTCTCGAAATAGACGAGCTCGCCGGCCGGTCCCACGATCGCGAACGCCATAGGCGAATTGTTTTTCTTGGCCTCCGCGAGCGCGGCAGCCGCGACCGTCTTTGCCTGCTCGTTGGTGATGGGCAGGCCATAGTCGGCAGCCGGCGCAGGGGGAGGCGCCGGTTGCTGGGCCAGCGCCGGGCCGCCAAGCGCCAGCGCCGAGCCGATGCCGAGCGCGATCAAGCCATCAAGTCGCATGGTCCTGTCTCCACCTGCACTATCGCGGCGTCATGATGTTGTCGAAAATTGGTCGTCTCTAGACCACGCGCCGACAATTCATACTAAGCTCCACGCTTTCAGGCGAGCCCTCGATCAGAATAGGCGAGTTGCCATTGCACGAGCAAGAAGCGCCCTGCGCACGAGCAAGAAGTGCCCTGCCGAAGCTCGGCGTCGGGAATCGGGCAGCGCGCCCGCAAAGCATGGCGGAGCCAACGCGGACGGTGACGATGCAAGCGATGCGACTAACTTGGGCTGCACTGGCGGTGCTGCTGATGGGGGCCCCGACTGGGGCCTTCGGCCAAGCGAACTGCCGCAACACCGCTCCCTTCGAGCCTTGGCTCGCCGACTTCAAGAAGGAGGCGGCCGCCAAGGGCATTTCGCAGGCCACCATCGCGGCGGCTTCTCCCTACATGGTGCTCGATCAGCGCATCATCAATATCGACCGCGGGCAGCGCTTCTTCGCTCAGAACTTCCTCGAAATGTCCGACAAGATGCTGGCCGGCGGACGTCTTCCCAACGGCGCGGCGCAAATGAAGAAGCACCAAGCGACCTTCGCGCGCGAGGAAAAGGACTTCGGCGTGCCGGCCTCCGTCATCACCGCCTTCTGGGGGCTGGAAAGCGATTTCGGCGCCGGCCAGGGCAAGGATCAGGCGATCAAATCGCTTGCCACCCTCGCCTACGACTGCCGCCGTCCGGAGATGTTCCGCGGGCATCTGCTCGATGCGCTGCGCCTGATCGAACGCGGCGACCTGCGCGCCGATGAAATGATCGGCTCCTGGGCGGGCGAGCTCGGACAGACGCAGATGATGCCGTCCGAATACATGGCGCACGCCATCGACTACGACGGCGACGGCAAACGCAACCTGATCAAGAGCGCGGCCGACGTGATCGGCTCGAGCGG
>JAFAHL010000793.1 GCA_019237215.1 Hyphomicrobiales bacterium
TCCGTCCATGGCCGCTTCCAAAATGTCGGTTGTGGCCCTGACCTTGCCCCGGCCGAGAGCGGCGAGTTCGTCCGGCTTGCCGCCCGCGATCAAGCCTTCGACCATTTTGGAGGCGCACACGCCGTCGATATCGGCGACAACCCCGCCAAGCTTGATCCCTGCGTCGTCCAGGAGCTTGTGCAAGCGGTTCTTTTCCCCGGCCAGCATCCCGGTCAGCTTGCGTCGGTAGCGTGAGACGATGCGCAGTTCGCGCAAGTCCTTGGGTGGAATGAAGCTGCCGCGCAGCAGCCCGAAGCGGGCCAATTGCGCCAGCCATTCCGAATCGCCCACATCGGTCTTGCGGCCGGGCACGTTCTTGACATGGAAGGCATTGACCACCAGGGCAGGAATACCGGCCGCCTCAAGATGCGCAAACACGCTCTTCCAATAAATCCCAGTGCTCTCCATCACGACCTGCTGGATGCGGTGCGCTTGCAGCCAGGCGACCAAAGCGCGCAGGTCGCGCTTGAACCCGCCGAACTCGCGTGTCTCGCTCGACACCGCGCCGTCCTCTCGGCTGATCAAGATGGTGACGACGTGCTTCATGCGATGCACGTCGATGCCGGCAACCCGCTGATGCATAGGTTCCACAATCGTCCTCCCTCGGCTAAACTCGGCGTGCGAGAGGCTTCGAGCGGTCTGGGCAGGATGCCCATGCCGGTCGCCCGACATGGGCCAATTTACCGTGCGTGCTGCAAGCTCCGCTTTGCGCGACAATTTGGGGTACGGACTGTCCAGTTGGGTCCGGTTAGCTGTCGGGGTGTGACCGCCAAACTAAGAACGACCTCTTCTCGAAGTCTCCCGCACCGGCAGTCTACCCCAACCTAGCCGCAAACACCTTTCATCATTGGGGGCGACAGCTCGCCGTCATGACGGTTAGCCAATCCTCGATCCATCGCCTCTCATTGTCGCCGCGGGAGGACCGGCGGGAAGCGCGCGGCTCGCTCGATTGCGTCGAGGTCGACGCCGCTGCGCACGTATTGCCTCGACGCGTCGCGGAAAGGCTGAAAGTCCCAGGGGCGCACGGTCCCCTTGTTGAGCGCGGCGTCGACCAGCCGGCGGCGCCGTTGGCTCGCGCGCACCTCGGCGTCGAGGCGGGGCAGATCCCAGCGCCGGGCGACCTCGGCGCGGAACTCAGCAACGCGTTGCGCATGCTCGGGCGAAGTCCCAAGATTGTCGCGTTCGCGCGGATCCCGCGCGACATCGTAGAGCTGATCCGGGTCC
Source organism: Hyphomicrobiales bacterium (assembly GCA_019237215.1). GTDB lineage: Bacteria > Pseudomonadota > Alphaproteobacteria > Rhizobiales > Xanthobacteraceae > VAZQ01. Next base: position 1,264 of record JAFAHL010000793.1, read on the forward strand.
GGGGGCGAATGCACGAATTTGAATGCGCCGCGCCGGATCATCACGATCGGCGCGATCGCGCCCTCGGCGAGATATTCGCCGATCGCCTCGTCGTGGCCGTCGCGGCCGGAAAGGTGCGGGATGAGGCTCCGCCCATCGACCGAGGCGCCAAGCGAGCCCGAGTCGCCGCCGGCGAGATCGACAAACGTCGGAAGAAGGTCGACGAGCGAGATGCTCGCGGCGACCCGGCGCGGCTGGAACCGGCTGGGGCTCGCCACGACCAGCGGGACGCGGGCTGCGCCCTCGAAGAAGCTCATCTTGTACCAGAGCCCGCGCTCGCCGAGCATTTCGCCGTGGTCGCTCAGGAGCGCGACGATCGTGTCCGCGGCCAGTCCGCTCGCGCGCAGCGCCTCGATGAGCCGCCCGAGATGGTCGTCGATATAGGAGATTGCGCCCAAATAGGCGTGGCGGGCGTTCAGCGCCTCGTCTTGCGTCACCGGCTCGACGTCCATCGCGCAGACATGGCGAAGCCGCCAGGAGTGGGGATCGAGCCGATCCGGCGGGACCGGCGGGGAGGGCGGCTCGAAGTCCTCATGGTCATAGAGATCCCAATAGCGCTTGGGGACTGCGAAGGGGTCGTGGGGATGGGTGAACGAGGCGACAAGCAGGAAGGGCCGCTTGTCGTTTCCGCGCGCGATGTCGAAGATCGCGCGCTCGGAAAGGAAGGCGACCTCGTCGTCGAAGTCGAGCTGGTTTGAGCGCACGCAGACGCCGGCTTCCGCGACCGAGCGCATGTCGTGATACCAGCTCGGCCGCGCCTCG
>JAFAHL010000167.1 GCA_019237215.1 Hyphomicrobiales bacterium
GCGGTTGTGGGACGCTTCGGCGACGGCGAGATGGAATTCGCGCGACGCGCGCGTGAAGCCGGCAACGTCGTCGATTCTGCGCTCGGCCTGCGCGATGAGCTCGCGCAGCCGGACGTGATCCTCGGCGGTGGAATTGACGGCGGCGAGTTCGGCGGCGCGGCACTCGATCGCGCGTTGCGCATCCATGATCTCGCCCGCCGACACGCCGGCAAGGTCGAGCTGCACGGCGAGCGCCTCGGCGAACAGGCGGGCATTGCCGCGCGCAATGCGCGCGCCGCCGCCCGAGCCGACCTTGATCTCGACGACGCCCTGCGCCTCCAAGGTGCGCAAGGCATCGCGCGCGACAATGCGGCTCACCCCGAAGCGCTCGGCGAGGTCCTTCTCGGTGCCGAGGAAATCGCCCGGACGAAGCTCCTTGGCGAACAGCGCCTCGCGCACCTGGGCGACGATCTGCGTCGACATGGTCGCGGTGCGGAAGGGAATGACCTTCCGCTCGCCGTTCTTCATGGCCGGATGCAGCCGCATGCAACGTTTCGCCGCTGATCGGCCGGGCCGCAAAACGAGGACGGCCAGCCGCAAACGTAGTAACGATGATAAAGATAATATCTTTAACCGCGTATCAAGTCAACCCCGCACTGCCGGCGTCGGCGCCGTGTCTTCGAGCCGACGCCTTCACCCGACCCCAGCGGCGCCCGAGCATCGGCGATCTCGTCCGCCCTCGACGGCTGGCGACGCGAGCGATCTCGTCGACGATCTCCTTCGGCGTGCCTGTTGCGCGCCGGCGCGCGAACGCATGACCTGCATCGCGCCGGCACCGCTCGGCCGCGCTGGCTCAATCGGATTGGGCGAGGGCCGCGTGTGCGCGCCACGTGCCGCCGGAAAGCTTCGACGCGGCCTTGACCCCTTGGCGCAAGCGCGCAAGCTAGCGCCATGTTCGTCGCCTTCTTTCACGAGCTCAAAGCGGCCGGCGTGCCGGTGACGCTGCGCGAATATCTCACGCTGATGGAGGCGATGGAGGAGGACCTCGCCGGCCGTCGGGTCGAAGACTTCTATTATCTCGCGCGTACCGCGCTGGTGAAGGACGAACGCAACCTCGACAAGTTCGACCGCGTCTTCGGCCACGTGTTCAAGGGGCTGGAGTCGACGAGCGAGGCGCTCAGCGCCGAGATCCCGGCCGAGTGGCTCAAGAAGCTCGCCGAAAAATATCTCACCGAGGCAGAGCGCAAAGAGATCGAGGCCATCGGCGGGCTCGACAAGCTGCTCGAGCTTTTGCGCCAGCGCATGCGCGAGCAAAAAGGCCGCCACCAGGGCGGCAAGAAATGGATCGGGACCGCCGGCACCTCGCCCTTCGGCGCCTACGGCTACAACCCCGAGGGTGTGCGCATCGGCCAAGATGGAAACCGCAACTTCCGCGCCGTGAAGGTGTGGGATCGGCGCGAGTTCAAGGATCTGGACGACCAGGTCGAGCTCGGCACCCGCAACATCAAGATTGCGCTGCGCCGGTTGCGCAAGTTCGCCCGCACCGGCGCGCCCGAGGAGCTCGACCTCGACGGCACCATCAAGGGCACCGCGCACAAAGGCTATCTCGACATCCTGATGCGGCCGGAGCGGCACAACGCGGTGAAGGTGTTGCTGTTCTTCGACGTCGGCGGATCGATGGATTGGCACGTCAAGGCCACCGAGGAGCTGTTCTCGGCCGCGCGCAGCGAGTTCAAGCACATGGAGCATTTCTACTTCCACAACTGCCTGTACGAGAAGGTGTGGAAGGAAAACCGTCGTCGCTTCGACGACACGACGCCGACCTGGGACGTGCTGCACACCTATCCGCATGACTACAAAGTGATCTTCGTCGGCGACGCCGCGATGTCGCCCTACGAGATCATGGCGCCGGGCGGCTCGGTCGAGCATTTCAACGAGGAGACCGGCGCGGCCTGGATGGAGCGCGTGGCGCGAACCTATCCGGCTTGCGTGTGGCTCAATCCGGTGGCGGAGAAGGAGTGGGACTACACCCAGTCGATCCGCATCATGCGCCAGCTCATGGGCGGGCGGATGTATCCGCTCACGCTCGAGGGGTTGGACAAAGCGATGCGGGAACTGGTGCGGTAGCCAAGCAATCCGTCACGTCGCCCGCCTCACGGGTCGGATTTGAGATTAGAAATTGCTCGGCGTTCCAACCCAGCGGCCCATGCGGGCCAAGTGGCGCGAGATGGCGATATCCGTGACGCGTCCGATCAGATTGCCCACCGGCACCGGACCGTGCGCCACCCTGTCACGACTGTCGACGCTGTTGGCGCGGTTGTCGCCGAGTACATAGACGTATCCGAGCGGCACGCGCATTTCCGCCTCGTTGGCGAAACGCGCCTGCGGGTCGCCGGCGTCGACATAAGGCTCCGCGACCATCATGCCGTTGACGATGGCGTGACCATCTTTGATCGCGATGCGGTCGCCCTCCACGGCAACGATGCGCTTGATGTAGTGGACCTGCTCTTGCTTGGGGTGCACATAGACTGCGACCTCGCCACGGCTGGGGTGGCGGTTGCGATAGTAGGTTGCGTCAGCGAGAAAATATTCGCCCATCCGCAATGTGGGTTCCATGCTGGGGGTGACGGCGTTCAACCAGAGGAGCTGGCCCGACGATTTGGCATGGACGGCATAGATGCAGGGGCCGGCGAAGACGAGGCAGGCGAGCACGAAGGCGCCGGCGTAGGTCGTCCAGCGGTTGTAGCGCTGGTGCGGATAGTCGCGCGTGCGATTGGCGCGCGAAATCGCATCGACCATGATGTAGAGCCACAGCCCTACCAACAAGGCGAGGCTGACGGCGAACATCCAGAACCGCGCCAAGACGCCCATCATCGCGAACATCAGCAGCATGTCCGCGATCATGATCAAAAGGAATAACGTGATTCCGCGGCGAGCTTGGCCGATATAAATGTGCCCCAGCCCAGGCGTGAGCGCGGTCAGCAGCGCCGTCACCCAAGGGGAGGGGCCGCGTCGTTGGGTTGAATGATCGTTCGCCCGCGCCGGCGCGTAGTCGGCAAATGCCATCAAGTTCTCCGAAACCTTGCGTGTGCGGTTCCCCCCGACGCCGAGGCCGCACCTCTGGTTGAGTATTAGTGTCGCGACCGCGGGTTAAGGTTCGAGCCGGCGCACGAATGTTTCAGCGAGCTCGTCACAGCTAATGCGGGTATTTATCGCAAAGTAACAATCTGTGATTGAGCACCCGCCGCCAATTATCGTCGCACTGCGACATAGGCTCCAAGCAAGGCCATCAGCGCTGCGACGCAGAGCGCAGTCAAGCGAACCGCGACATTCGCACCGGCCGCCACGGCCTCGGGCCCGCCGGCGGAATGGGTGATATCCTCGAGCAGCAACACGATGACGCCGGCCGCGACCCAGCGCAGCAGGCGATAACGGTGCCAGGGCGGGGGGAAGCGGCTGAGCGCCGCCGCCGTTATCCCGCTCACAACGAAGGCGAGGGCGGCAATGCCCCACCATGGGCCCGCCGTGCGCAGGTCGCGCGTTCCGCTGGAGAGGAAATTCTCCCAGAGATTGGCCGGGTCGAACCCGGCGCCAGTGAGGTAGACCTCAAGCGCAAGCGCAGCCAGCACCCCGCAGGTCAGTGCCGCCGCGTAGATCAACGCCGGCGGCAACGGGGTGGAGAAGGCGTCTCGTTTGGGACTCTGCATGCCGATTAATGCCGCAAAGCGCCGGGAAGCAACGAACGCCCGGGCTCAGCCCGGGCGTTAACCACATCCTCGCCGCTGCGTCCAGGCTACGGGCTTACCCGCGCCGCTCGGCCTCCCAGACGCCCGAGCAGGCGCCGTTGCCATGGCCGCTCCAAGACCCAGCGCCGCTCGCGCCCGCAAGCCGGCCCTTACCAATCGCGCTCTTGTCGCCGGCGCTCACGGTGACCACCACGGCGCCGTTCTTGGCGACCTTGCCGCTGATGTTGATGGGCGCCGACCCGGCGTTGCCGAGGTTGCCGTTGGTGATGCGCACCGGATAGCGGTAGGCCGGGTCGCACTCGCCGGCCTTGGTCACGATCACGACGCTCCAGAGCCCGTCGTAGCTCGGCTCGGCTTCGGCCGGCGCGAGCGCGGGAAGCGCGGCCACGCTAGCGAGCGCCGCCAACCCCAATAGGCCCGCGGCCCGGGCGCAAACTCGCGAATAAGACATGGTATCCCCTTCCTGTTTCGTGCCTGGCGCCTGCCCCCGATATCCCGGGCGAAACGGCACTGAAAGCAGCGATCCTTGATGCGCCACCCCGTTAGTCGCAGAACTGGCGCGATTGGTTCAAATCGCGTCGACCCCGCCTACCCGCAGTCGATGGGAGGACAGCATGCCGGCTGAGCGTTTCGATTTTCCCAACGCCCACGGACAAAGGCTTTCCGCGCTGCTCGACCGTCCCGCGGAGGAGCCGCGCGCCTACGCGCTCTTTGCGCACTGCTTTACCTGCGGCAAGGACACCCGGGCCGCCAAGCGCATCGCCGACGGCTTGACCGCCCTCGGCATCGCCGTGCTGCGCTTCGACTTCACCGGCCTCGGCTCGAGCGAGGGCGAATTCGCCAACACCACCTTCTCCTCCAACATCGCCGATCTGGTCGCGGCCGCCAACGAGCTGCGCCGGCGCGCCCGCGCGCCCGCGATCCTCATCGGCCACAGCCTCGGCGGCACCGCGGTGCTCGCCGCCGCCGCCGAGGTAGCGGAGGCCCGTGCGGTGGTGACGATCGCCGCGCCCAGCGATCCCACCCACGTGACCGGCCTGTTCAGGGACCGTCTCGACGAAATCGCCGCCAAGGGCGAGATCGAAGCAACGCTGGCGGGTCGGCAATTTCGCATCACCCGCGGCTTCGTCGACGATCTCGCCGAGCATAAGCTCCTCGATCGCATTGCCAATCTGCGCAAGGCATTGCTGATCTTCCACTCGCCGACCGACGAGATCGTCGGCATCGACAATGCGAGCCGCATCTTCGCGGCGGCCAAGCATCCCAAAAGCTTCGTCTCGCTCGCCGGCGCCGATCACCTCTTGAGCGGCCGCAGCGACGCGGCCTACGTCGCCAACGTCATTCGCGCCTGGGCCGAACGTTATCTCGACATGCAGCAACCCGCCGCGCAGGCGCCGCACGATCCCAACACGGTCGTCGTTCGCGAAACCGGTCAGGGGCGCTTCCAGCAGGCGATCACGGTTCGCGCGCATCACTTCTTGGCCGACGAGCCGGTCGACGTCGGCGGCCTCGACAGCGGTCCGGGTCCCTACGACCTGGTGCTGGCGGGGCTCGGAGCCTGCACGGCCATGACGCTTCGACTCTATGCCGAGCGCAAGGCGCTGCCGCTCGAGCGGGTGACGGTCGAGCTTCGCCATGGGCGAATCCACGCCGCCGATTGCGAGGATTGCGAGACCAAGGAAGGGATGATCGACCGCATCGAGCGCGCCATCACATTGCGCGGCCCGCTCGATGCGGAGCAACGCCGGCGGCTTTTAGAGATCGCGGACAAATGTCCGGTCCATCGCACGCTGACGTCGGAGGTGGACATTCGCACGGTAGAGCGGCCCGAGGATGGCGGGACGCGCAGCGCCTAGCGCGAGCATCGAGCGCCGAATGCGATGATGCGCTCGGTGAGAGCAAGGCGGTCGCGCTCGTCCCCGTCACGGCGCGACAAGGCAGCGCTGCGACATTGCGCCCGGCGAGCGAGGCCGCGTGAGCGGCCGTTATTGCCGGCCGCCTGATCCGTGCATCGACAGTTCGGGAAGGGTGTCTCCGAACGCAGTGCCCTTCTTGCCGGCCGCGACGCCAACTTCGTAGAGCGCCTGCATGTATTGGCCGTCGAACGGCCCGCGGCTCGGATGGTCGAAGCTCGGGTCGACGTGGGCGATGCGCAGCGTGATGCCGTGGCGCTGCGCGCCGATATAGACTAACATGACTTCCGCGCGCAGCGCCGCCGTCAACGCCACGCCGATGGAGCGACCGAGGATGCCGGGAATGTTGCGATCCGGCATTTTGAACTCCGCTCCGAGCTTGGAATTGACGATGATGTAGAGCTGGCCGAACGGCGGACGCGTCGCGCCGCGCGGCGAGAGCATCGTGTCCGGCACGACGAAGAACGGCGAGGTCAGCGTGCCGTCGCCGTGCAGTTCGTGGAATCTCTTGCCGTTCGCCTCCACCTCGATGGGGACGGGCGAAAAAAATCCGGGAATGCTCGAGGACGCGAGCAGGACGTCACGAAAGAGTCTGAGGCCCTCCTCGCCGCGTGCGGCGATCGCGCCCATGTTCCAGACCACGCGGCGTCCGGCGTCGAGATTGGTGGTGGCGACGAACAGGCGCCGCCCGCGCGCGTGCTCGGCGGCGATCTCCGAGAGCAGCGCTGGCGTCACCCGCTGCTCGATCACGCGCTTAAGCGGCCAATAGTCGAACAGGCTGTCGCGGGTCGTGCGATCTTCGAAGATATCCGCCGCCCCGATCGTCGTGAAATTCTTGTGCACCACTTCGTCGTAGCGCGGTCCGAGAAAGGCGAACGGAGCAATCAGCGCGCCGATGCTCACGCCGGTCACGACCGCGAATTCGGGCCGCAGGCCCGATTCGCTCCAGCCGGTGAGCACGCCTGCGCCATAGGCGCCATCCGAGCCGCCGCCCGAAATCGCCAGCCACGGTCCGCTCGCTTGCGGCAGCAGGCGCGCGAATTCCTTCTCCGAATCGCCCCAGATTCGCGCATCCGGAATGCCGGGAATGACCGCAACGTCTTCGTCCTGCGCCGTGAAGGTCGCGCGCTCGCGTTGCTCCTGCGGCGCGGCTTTGGGTTCCGGCCCCTTTCTCTCGACGCGCTTCTTGGCCGCGGCGAATTGCTGCGCGTGCGCGGCCGTCCACTCGAGCGGCGGCGACGCCATCACGACCGCGCAAAGCATCAGGGCGACGGCAAAGCCCGAAAAAATGCGCAGCCTGTGCACGGCTCTTCTCCGCTCGCTCCGACGCGTCGTAGTCCGACAGGATGTTAGCATTGGCGATTACGGATCATCGCACCAAGCTCCGCTCGTCCCCGCGAAAGCGGGACCCAGCTTGGATTCCCGCTTGCCCGGGAATGAGCGGCGAGTTTGCCGCCGTACGCGCTCAACCCCGACTCGCGCTCCATACGCCGCCGCAGGCTCCATTGGGGCCTTGGCCGCGCCAGCGCCCACCGCCGGTGCTGCGCGAAAGCCGGCCCGAGCCGATGGCGTATTGCGGGCCGCTCGACACCCGCACGGTCACGCTTCCGGACGGCGATACGCGCCCCGTCAGGCTCACCGGTCCGCCGCCCGCGTAATAAACCACTCCTCTGCTGATCGTTACGCCGTAGCGGTACGATGGGTCGCAAGGACCGCTCCTGGTGACGACAAGCACGCTCCATGGGCCGTCGAATGATGCTGCAAGCGCGGACGTGCCGGCCGCAAACATCGTAACGGCGAAGAGCGTCGCCAGCGTGACGGCGCGGATGGAATGGCTGATCATGGGGACCCTCGTCTTGCGGCGCCTTGGGGCAGCGCCTGGTTGTGGTCGTTCTGCCCTTTTTCCATCATGGGCAGAGCGATGGTTGGCCTCGCTCAAAACTCGGTGCGGCATGGTTAGCAGAAGGCATAAGACGAAAGAAGGGGCCTTCGCCATCTGTGCTGTTGAAATGGACGCTGAGCCATCCGCCCCACGATCATGTTATTATTGTGTTCGATCAGGGCCATGCGCGCGACCCGCGTCGGCGCCGAAAAATTCGAGCGATAGCAGGAGGAACGCCATGAAACCAATTCCGCGCGGTCTTGCCCTTGCCGCCACGCTTGCGGTTGCGCTCACGGTCGCACCAGCCTGCGCGCAAGACGGCAAAGCAGGGGTCGAGCGGCTTTACATCTTGAATTGCGGGGAGGGCGTCGCCGGCGACATTTCGCGCTGGTCGCCGGGGGTGAACGTGGGCAAGTCGATGGACTTCGTCGACAGCTGCTACCTGATCAAGCACGGCCAAGGCTGGCTGTTGTGGGATACCGGCCTGGCCGATGCCATCGCCGCCATGCCCGAGGGTCAGCGCCCCGCCGATCCGCGCATGACCCATTGGCGGCGGCCGAAGACACTTGCCGCTCAGCTCGATCAGCTCGGCGTGAAGCCCTCCGACATCAAATACGTCGCCGTCTCCCACACCCATCCCGATCATGTCGGCAACGTGACGCTGTTCCCGCAGAGCATGCTGTTGGTTCAGAAGGCCGAGTACGAATGGCCCGCGCCGCTCGGCCCGCGGTTCAAACCGGACCATCCGGTGACCAAGCTCGAAGGCGATTACGACGTCTTCGGCGACGGCAGCGTGATGATCATCTCCACGCCCGGACACACGCCCGGCCACCAGAGCCTGCTGGTCAAACTGCCCAAGACCGGCGCCGTGCTGCTCTCCGGCGATGCGGTGCACTTCAAGGAAAATTGGGAGAACCGGCGCGTGCCGGAAGGCAACGACAGCAAGGACAAGACCGCCGCTTCGATGCAGCGCATGGCGGACGTCATGGCGAAGGAAAAGGCGCAGCTTTGGATCAATCACGACAAGGCGCAGCGCGACGGCCAGAAGATGTCGCCCGAGTACTACGAGTGAGCGCGCGCGTGCTTGCGCGCGCCGCCGCCTTCGCGACGCTCACCTTCTCGGGCGCGATCGGCGCGGCCCAACTATGGACGGCCCACGCGCAGAGCGGCTATCCGAACCGCCCGGTGACGCTGGTCGTGCCTTATCCGGCCGGCGGCACGGCCGACCTTCTGTGCCGCTTCGCCGCCGACAAGGCGAGCAGCAATCTCGGCGGGCAGGTCGTGGTCGAGAACCGCCCGGGCGGCGCGGGCGGCCGCATCGGCACCGAGGCGGTGTTGCGCGCGCCACCCGACGGCTACACGCTCTTATGCGCGGCGCAACTCACCTTCAGCGTCACGCACCTGTTATTTTCGAAAGCGTCGTTCGATCCGCGTGCGCTGGAGCCAGTCAGCGTACTGGCCACCTATCCGCTCATCTTGATCGCGCGCGCGGGTCTTCCCTTCGATCGCTTGCATGACCTCATTGCCTATGCGCAGGTCAATCCCGGAAAGATCAACTACGGCCATCAAGGCAAGGGCCAGACCGGGCATCTCCTCGGCGAACTGCTCATGCTCAGGGGCGAGTTCCGCATGACCGAAATTCCCTATCGCGGCAGCGCGCCCGCCATCAACGATCTGCTCGCCGGAAACATCGATCTGGTGCCGGATTATCTTCTCGCCAACAAAGCCAACATCGATGCCGGCAAGCTCAAGCTGCTGGCCACCGGCAGCCGCGAGCGGCTCCAGGACTATCCGCGGGTCGCGACCATCGCCGAGACCTTGCCCGGCGTCTACGCCGACACCTGGATGGCGGTGGCGGCGCCTCCCGGCACGCCTAGCGAGATCGCCAAAAAAGTATCGGAGGCGATCAGGCAGGGATTCCAACAGAGCGAGTTGCGCGCGCGCGTCCTTGCGCTGGAAGCCGATCCGCTCGCCAGCACGCCGCAGGAGATGCGCGAGTTGATCCGCCAAAGTCTCGAAACCTGGGGTCCGGTCGTCGAGGCGGCCAACATCAGGGTGGAATGAATCGCAACGGCAGGTGAGCCGCCTGCCTATGTTCAGTTTACATCTGGTCGTCCCCGCGAAAGCGGGGATCCATAACCACCGCCTCTGGAATATGGGTTCCCGCTTTCGCGGGAACGACAGCAATAAAGTGATACCGAGACGCTGGATCGGATGCATGCGGACCCGTCTTATGACGTTCAGCTGTGTCAACGCTCGGCATCGGGGCTTGCGGCGGCACTTGATCGGTGCGGCGGTCGCGCTTGCGGCGATCCTGGCGGCGCGTGATGCCTGGGCGCAGGATTATCCTTCGCGCGCGGTGAAAATCATCGTGCCGTTTCCCGCCGGCGGCACCGCGGACCTGATGCCGCGCATCTTCAGCGATTGGCTGTCGAAGAAGTGGGGACACCCGGTGGTGATCGAGAACCGCACCGGCGCCGCCGGCAACATCGGCGCCGAGGCGGCCGCCAAGGCCGACCCCGATGGCTACACGCTGCTCGCCGCGCCCCCGCCGCCGCTCGTGATCAACCACAACCTCTATCCGAAGCTCGGCTTCGACCCGACCGAATTCGTTCCCATCGTCATCATGGGCCGGGTGCCGAACGCGCTCGTCGTCAATGCCAAGGTGCCCCTCGCCAGCGTCGCGGAGTTGATCGCCTACGCCAAAGCCAATCCCGGCAAGCTCACCTGCGCTACCCAGGGCAACGGCACCACCTCGCACCTCACCGCCGAGCTGTTCCAGATGATGGCCGACGTAAAGTTCCAGCAGGTGCCGTATCGCGGCTCGGCGCCTGCGCTGACCGATGTCGCGGCCGGCAACGTCGATCTTATGTTCGACAATCTCGGGGCCTCGCTTGCGCTCGTGAATGGCGGGCAGCTCAAGCTTTTGGCCGTGGCCACGCCCAAGCGCATGGCTGCGCTGCCGCAGGTGCCGACGATTGCGGAGACGCTGGGAGGCTTCGAGTCGGCGGCATGGTTTGCCATAGTGGCGCCGCCGAAAACGTCAGCGGCGGTCGTCGACAAGATCAACGCCGACGTCAACGAAGCGCTGCGCGAGGGCGACATCCGTGACCGCCTCGCGCAGCTTTCAGCCGAGCCCATCGGCGGCACGCCCCAGGCGACAGCCGCCTACATGCGCGAGGAGGTCGGGCGCTGGCGCAAGGTCATCAAAGCCGCCAACGTGAAGCTCGAGTGACGTGGCGCAAAAATGACAGCCGCTACAGTATCGTTTGGCACCGCACGTCCATCGCCGTCGAATGCCAGTCTCAGCGGCCTCGATGGAGTCAACTTTTTCCTGGCCGGTATCTTGGCTGGGTTCGGTCCCTATCTGGCCGCTTATCTCGCCGACCAGAAATGGACGCAGGAAAATATCGGTTTCGTCCTGACCGCGAGCGGCCTTGCCGGCTTGCTCAGTCAGCTCCCGGGAGGCGAATTGCTGGATACCGTCCGCTCGAAGCGAGCGGTCGTTGTGGCGGGCGTCGCAATGGTGGCCGTCAGTGCGATCATCATTGCGTTTCAGCCGAGCTTTCCGCTGGTCTTCGCGGCCCTGATGCTGCAAGGAAGCACGGGCGGCTTCCTCGGGCCGGCGATCGTGGCGATCAGCCTCGGCTTGGTTGGCCATGCGGCGTTGCCTGAACGGCTCGGACGCAATCAACGCTTCTCCTCGACGGGAAATCTGGTCACGGCCGCCCTCATGGGCGTGATCGGATATTTTTTGTCGTACCAGGCGATATTCCTGACAGTCGCCGCACTCGCCCTTCCGCTGTTCGTCGCGCTCGCTCGCATCCGTACAGCCGACGTCCACTTCGGCCGCGCCTGCGGCTCGCCCGATCACGACATGCCTGGTCTGCCCGCGAGGGCAAGCCTCCGAAGCCTCTGGAGGAGTCCGGGGTTGCTCACCTTTGCCGTCTGCCTATTCCTGTTTCAACTCGCCAACGCTTCCGTGCTGCCGCTGGTGGTAGAGGATCTCGTATACCAGGGAGAGAAGCGCTCTTCGCTCGTCGTCTCGGCGTTGGTCGTCCTGCCGCAGATCTTCGTTGCCGTGACCGCTCCTTGGGTCGGGCAACGGGCAAAAAACTGGGGCCGCCGGCCGCTTCTCCTCATCGGGCTCGCGGCTTTGCCGATCCGCGCGCTGCTGTTTGCTTCAGTCGTCGATCCGACGCTGGTTGTTGCTTTTCAACTGCTCGATGGCATCAGCGGAGCGGTGTTGGGCGTGCTCACCGCGCTGGTCATCGCCGATGTCACCGGCGGCACCGGTCGCTTCAATTTGGCCCAGGGCATCGTGGGAACGGGGTCCGGAATCGGCGCTTCGCTGGGCACGACGCTCTTCGGCGTCGTCGCGGCGAGTTTCGGTCGCACCGCGGCATTTCTAAGTATCGCATCGGTGGCTCTGCTCGCGGTCGTGATCCTTTGGTTTTTCATGCCGGAGACGAGGCCATCGACTGAACGATAAGTGCCGGACTTCCTTGCTCAATAATGGACGCGATACTTTCTGAGCCGATCCATCGCGCGTTCAACACGTCTCTTCAAAGGTCAACACATATCCGTGACGTGCGCGAATAGAGCCCCATGCGCGCGAGTCTTTTGTGGTGAGCGACAACTGACGCCATTACAGGAGATTCGACGATGTTGACCACGCTCCGAAAGTCAAACGAGGCGGATTTTGCAGTAGAGCGAGAGTGGATTCGACCGCCGCCCGAAACCGTCAAGCGCAATAGCTCGCCGCCGAACCTGGAGGCTGATGCAAGCAGGTTTGGAGAGCCGCATGCCGCGCGCTATCTGTTCAATTCGATGCCTTGCGCGTACACGTGGTTCTACCACTAATCAAACCAGCCTGCTGCCCCTCGCGCTATGCGAGGTGGTGATGCGGGAGCGAATACCTGGCTGCGGAGGGTGCGGCATGCGGATGGCGGTCATGGCAGCGGGCGCCGTCGGAGGTTATTTCGGCGCGCGAATGGCCGCGGCCGGACACGACGTGACCTTCATTGCGCGTGGCGCGCATCGCGATGCCATTCGCCGCGATGGTTTGCGCATCGAGAGCGCGCTTGGCGACCTTCATCTTAAGGACCTCAACGTCACCGACGATCCGAAGCAGGTCGGACCCGTCGACGTCGTGCTGTTCGCCGTCAAGCTCTGGGATACCGAAAGGGCCGGCGAGCAGACGCGTCCGCTTGTAGGTTCCAACACCCGCGTGATGACCCTTCAGAATGGCGTCGACAGCGTCGAGCGTCTCGCCCCGATCCTCGGCGATGACGTCACGATCGGCGGGGCGACCTATATCGTCACGACGATCGCGAAGCCTGGGGTCATCCGCCACACCGGCGCACGGGCCGAAGTGCGCTGCGGCCGCCTCGACCGACGTCCCGATGCCGTGCTCGCCGGTTACGTGCAGCAAATGAAGGCTGCCAACATCGAGATCACGCTGACGGATCATATGCTCCTCGACATCTGGAAGAAGTTCGTGCTGCTTTCGGGTACCTCCGGCATCACGGCCAGCACGCGCCAGGCCCTCGGCGTTATCCGCGACGACGAGGACATGCGGGCGTTGTTCTACAAGCTGATGCACGAGACGATTGCGGTCGGCCGCGCGGCCGGCGTCGAGTTTCCGCCGGACTTTGCCGCGGAGCTCGATCGTTGGGTGGCGAGCTTTGCGCCCACGATGAAGGCGTCCATGGCAAACGATCTCGAGGCGGGCAACCGCCTCGAACTCGATTGGCTCGCCGGCAAGGTCCTCGCCCTCGGTCGCAAGTACGCCATCGCGACGCCGGCGCATGAGGCGGTCTACGCTATCCTCAAGCCCTACCGGATGGGGCGGGTAAAGTAATGCTTCCGGCGCGCCGAGCGTTTGCGTCGGCGAGGCGACCGTCGAATTCGGCTGGTAACGGCTTTTGCCATGATTCAGCCAAAGCTTTTCGCGATATTGTTTCATTGGGGGCCAGGGGAGCCCAGGGGGCTCAATTGTTCCAAGCACGCCGGTTTGCCGCCGCTGTGACAGCATGGTTGCTGATCGCGGGCGCATGTTTTGTCTTCCTTTTCTCGGTCGTGGACGCGCAGGCTGAAGGTCAAGTCGGCAGCTGCGAGGACGCGGCCGAGCTCGCGGTCTTGCCTTCGCCGCTCGTGCCGTGGAAGGGCGCGCCTTTGCGCGTCATCTTCGCCGTGGAGAAGCCGCTCGAGGGCGAGCTTTCGCTGGTCGGGCCCGACGGAAGCGTCGCGGCCAAGTCGCGCGAGCGCCACGGTGGGCCGCCCTATTTCTGGTTCGCCGAGGTGGCCACGCCAGCCGCCGGCACCTGGCACGCCAAGCTCGCGGCGAGCGAGTGCGGCACGATCACGCGCGAAATCGCCGTGCGCGCCACCGAGCCGCCGCGGCCGCAAGGGACCGAGGGGAGCCTCTGGCCGTTGCGCAATACATGGAACCGCGAGACCGAAAACCTCTATTCGGCCTGGATCGAGAAGCTCTTTGACGCGCCGCTCGATGCCACGCTGTCCTGGAAGGCGCTGCACGAGGTGCTGCGCGACCGGTCACGCAATGTCCTGTTCAACCATCTGGGTCTGCGCGAAGACTCGATGGGGATGATGATTCGCCCCGACTGCGCCGATCTTCCCTACTTCTTGCGCGCCTATTTCGCGTTCAAGATGGGGTTGCCGTTCGGATACACGAAGTGTACGCGCGGCGGCGGCGGCGAGGGGCCGAAATGCCACGGGTGGTGGAACATCCAGAATCTCGAGCCGCCGCCCGCGCCTGAACCGCCACCGGAGCAACAAATCGCGTCCCCCACCGTCGCGGACATGTTTCGCCCGGCGGTGGCCCAACCGGTGGCCGCGCCAGTGAGCCGACTTGCGGCGCTCAAACGGCTGGGGCTGGCGGCCGGATTCGGCGAATATTTGCGCTCGGCCGTCGCCGATGGCGTTCATTCCGGAAGCGGGCGAACGGCGCTGAACGACGACAACAGCGATTATTATCCCGTGGCATTGAAAGAGGAGACGCTGCGCCCCGGGACGGTCTACATCGATCCCTACGGCCACGTCCTCGTCCTGGCCAAGCGCGTGGCGCAATCCGACGACGCGGCGGGTCTGCTGTTCGCCGTCGACGCGCAGCCCGACGGGACCGTCGCGCGCAAGCGTTTCTGGCGCGGCAATTTCCTGTTCGCCCAGGATCCCGCGCTCGGCGGCCCCGGGTTCAAGCGCTTCCGGCCGATCGTGCGCGACAAGAACGGCGCCTTGCGGCGGCTGACCAACGCCGAGATCGCGAAAGATCCGCAGTACGGCGATTTCTCGCTCGATCAGGCGCGACTTTCGATCGAAGACTTCTACGATCGCATGGATGACGTGATGTCGCCGGCGCCGCTCGATCCTCTGCGCGCGATCAAGGAGGCGATCGCGGCGCTGGAAGAGCAGGTCAAGGCGCGCGTGACGTCGGTCGAGAACGGGCGCAAGTTCCAGACCAGCGGGCGTGGCGACGCCCAGATGCCGGACGGCGCTGCGATCTTCGAGACCACCGGCGCGTGGGAGGATTTCGCGACACCGGCGCGCGACTTGCGTCTCTTGATCGCGATCGACGTGGTGCGCACCTTCCCGGATCGCGTGACGCGTCGGCCCGAGCGCTACGCGATGCCGAAGGGGAAGACCGTCGCGGACGTGAAGGCGGACTTGGAGAGCGTGCTCGCCTCGGAGCTTTCGGCGCGCAGGTTTTCGTATACGCGCAGCGATGGCTCCGCCTGGACGCTCGCGCTCAAGGACGTGCTCGACCGCGCCGCGGATCTCGAGATGGCGTACAACTTGAACGACTGCGTCGAGCTGCGCTGGGGCGCACCCGAGCAGAGCGCCGAGGCGTCGACGTGCAAGCGGCGCGCGTCGTCGGCGCAGCGCGCGAAGATGACGGAGTACCGCGCCTGGTTCCGCGAGCGGCGCCGGCCGCCGCGCGCTTAGCGGTGAGGGCATGCCGCCAAGGCAAACCGCCGAGCTCGTCATCGATCTACCATCCCCCAAGGCACTCGGTCCGGCGATCCCGGAGTCGCTCCTCCCCGCGCTGACGAGGTGATCGAATGAAACGTCGCGAATTCATCGCGCTCGTCGGCGGCGCGGGAGCGGGGCTGCTCGCCGTTCACTTTGCTGGCCCGGCCTTGGCGCAGGAGGGAGCCGACTGGGTCACCGCATTCCCGCGCGCCCCCATCCCGGTTGCCGTCTGGCCCGCCGGAAGAAAGGTCGCCATCAGCTTCGCGCTGTTCATCGAAGAGTTCGGCTTCGGCCAGGGCCCGGTGTTCCGCCCGGACCTGGCGAGCCGCAACCCCGACCTCGTGAACGAGGCATTTCGCCAATACGCGATCGACTGGGGCATCCCGCGCGTCGGCCGGCTGTTCAAGGAGCTGGATGTTCCGCTCACCGTGGTGTTGAACGCCGAATTTCCCGCCAAGCACGCGTCGGCGTGGAAGGAATTCCGCGCCGCACAGCCCAACGCGCCGATCATCGCCCACGGCATGAACAACACCAACCACGGACTGCCGCTCGGGCGCGGGCTCGCCGCGCAAAAGGCCTACGTGCGCGAGACCTTGGACCTGATCGCGGGGGCAACCGGCGTGCGGCCCGTCGGCTGGTCGTCACCGAGCGTCTATTCCAATGGCGACACGATGCAGGCGGTGGCGGCGGAGGGCATCACCTACACCATCGACCAGATGGATTCCGACATCATTTCGCGTTTGAAGACGCCCGACGGCGCGTTGATCCAGCTGCCCTATCCGGTGGTCACGGTCGACATGGGCCAGCATCTCGCGCGCATGAAGATGCCCGCCGAGATCGAGACGCTCTGGCTGGACTACGTGCTGGAGTTGGCCGCCGAGGCCCGCGCCGACCCGGCGCGAGAGGCGACGACGGCGGTCATCGGAATCCATCCCTTCGTGATCGGGACGCCCGACGGGGCGGCCGCGCTGCGGCGCGTTCTCTCCCGCCTCAAGAAGGATGACCAGGTCTGGCTGGCGGACACCGACGCCATCCTCAAGGCGGCCGGCCTGAGATGATGGCCGTGGTTTTGGCCGCGCGTGCGGTCAAATCCAGCCGTCCACGGCGCGCATGTCCGACTATTTCTTCGTGCCGAGGCCCGCGCCTCTGATGGCCGCGGCGTTTTCCATCGAGTCCGCCTCAAACAACGCGCGGAAAGCATCGCCCGGCAGATAGCGCGCCTCGACGTTGAGACGCGCGGCGATGGTCTTGTATGCGGCACGCGCCGTTGCGTCTGCGCAGGCTTTCTGCAGCGTGGCCAGCGTCGCCGCTGACGTGCTTGCGGGGGCGATCAAGCCGCCGGCCGTAAACGACGCCGCGGGGAAGCCGAACTCTTTCATCGTGCGCACCTCGGGAAGCGCGGCGATGCGTGCTTCCGACAGTGCGGCAAGAACCGGCAGATTGCTCGCCGCCGCGACGGCCGGCGTTTCGACAATGGCCATCACGGTGCCGCTGAGCAGCGCCTGCGCCATCGGACCCGCGCCGGTGAACGGCACGCCCAGCCCCTCGGCTGCGATCGCCTTGAGTACGGCGAGCATGCCGAGGTGCGGCTGACTGGCGACGCCGGCGTGGCCGTAGATGAGGTTTTCGGGCTTGGCCTTGGCGAAGCTGAGGAATTCGTGGAACGTCTTGAATGGCGCCTGGGGTCCGGCGATCAACACATAGGGTGCGAAATAGGTGAGGCAGACGTAGCGGAAGCTATCCAGCGCGTAGGGCAGCTTCTGCGCGTGCGGCTGTGCCGTCAGCGGATTGTTCGGCGTCAGTGCGATGGTGTAGCCGTCGGGCGCAGCGCGTTTGAGCTCGATGAGGCCAAGCGTGCCGGCGGCGCCCGGCTTGTTGATGATGACCACGGTTTGGCTCAGCGCCTTGGACATCTCGTTCTGCAGCGCGCGCGCCATGATGTCGGTATTGCCACCCGGCGGAAACGACACGATCACGTTGATCGGCCGACTGGGATAGCTCTGCGCCGATGCGATGCGCGAGATATCCGGCGCAAATGCATCGGCGAGCATCCACACGACCACCGCGCCTCCGAGTAGGGTGATGAACTCGCGCTGTTTCATCTAAATCCCGAGGCTGGGGACAAGGTCGGTGGTCCTGCCGCCGCCGGTGCTATCGTTTTGTCATCCAATGCTCAGCGCCATTTCGTGCGCTCGCGCACGCCGGCGAGCGCGGCGCGGGCGCCGGCAACCACCTTGGGCGTATCGAGCGCCGCGAGCTTGCCTCCACGCTTGAGGATGCGGCCGTCGACCACGACCGTGTCGATGTTTTCCGGGCCGGTCGCTTCGAGCACGAGATGCGCGGCGTCGGTCACCACCGCCATGTTGAGCGCGTTCGGGCTGATCGCGATCAGATCCGCGCGCTTGCCGGGCGTGAGAGAACCAATCTCGTCGCCCATCCCCATGGAGCGCGCGCCCTCGATGGTGCCGAGCTCAAGTGCCTTGCGCGCCGGCAGCTTGAATTCGCTCTCGGCCTTGGCGTTCTCACAGTCGCGCGCAAGCTTGAGCACGGCGAACAGGTTCGAGCTTCCGACCAGCGCCGAGGTGTCGACCGAGATGCCCAGCGGAATGCCCTTGGCCAGCATCTCGCTGGTCTGCGGATAGCCGTAGCCGATGCGCAGTTCCGAGCCGGGCGACACCGAGACCGCCGAGCCCGTCTCCTTGATCATGTCGAGCTCCGCGGGGCTGGCCGACAAGGTGTGAATGAGCTGCACGTCCTTGCCCATGAGCTTGCCTTTGTAGAGCGCCTCGATTTGATTGACGGCTTTGCGGGAGCTTGCGACGTGCACCGTAATCGGCAGGGCGAGCTTGCGGGCGTTGTCGACTTCCGGCTGATACACCTCGGGCTTGATCGGGCCCGCGCGGAACTGGCCGCGCCATGCCATGCCGAGCGTGATGAGGCCCTCGTTCGACCAGCTCTTCCAATCCCTGGCGAGGCTCTCGATCGGGCCCTGGTCGGCCGACTGGGTGTCGGGTAAACCCTGCGGCCAGCCGCAGGAATGGCGGGCGCGGATGCCGACCTCGGCGAGCGCGCGGATGTCCGCCTCGGCGTGGGCGGTGCTGCGCACGTTGTGGCACCAGGAATGCACGAAGGTCATTCCGGAATTGATCGCCTCCGCGGCCGCGAGCCGCGTGCTCTGAAAGATGTCATCCGCACTCATCTGCTGGCCGAAGCGCGCGACGGTCAGGAAATAACCCTCCTCGGGCTTGTCGCCGGCGAAACTGCGGTAGAGCGTGTTCCACATGTGCCAATGGGTCTCGACCAGGCCGGGCATGACGATCATGCCCGTGCCGTCGATCTTCTGCCCGCCGCCCTTCACATCCTTGCCGACCGCGACGATCTCGCCGTTGCGCACGTGTACCGAGCCGCCGGGGATATCGCCGAGCGCGCCGTCCATCGTCATCACATGGGCATTGGCGATGGTGAATTCGCCGCGCGCCGGCAGCTTCGAGGAGGCAGCGTCGCCGCGCCGCGGCTGCGCCATCAGCGGCGATGAAAATAGTCCAGCTGCGCCGGCCACGCCGAGCGCGGCCGCGCCGTGAATAAAACGACGTCTGCAGAGTGCGCACATGGGGACCCTCCCGGAAGGATCGGCGCGCGGCCGATCGTTGTCATTAGCGGCAGATACCGCACTGCTAGCTTTCGCATGAGGCTAGCCGGTTGCCGGTGCGTCTGGAAGGAGGACACTCGTTTCCCGCGCGCCCCAAAGCCTCAAATGCGATGGCGTTGGGAAGCTGCCCATCCAAATGTCCCGCGCATCGCAGCGCTGGGCTGCGGCACCCAGATTCGCACGGCGATCGCTGCGAAATAGACGCGCGCGCTCAGTCGATCTTCAAGCCCAGCGTCCTGACGATCGGGGACCAGCGCGCGAGCTCGTTTTCCACGTAGCGGCGGTAAGCTTGCGGATCGAGGTCGCCATGCGGCTCGAACGTCCCGGAGATCAGCAGCTGCCGGTAGTCGCCGTCGGCCAGCAGCGCAAGATTCGCCTGCGCAACCTGCTCGATGATCGGCTTCGGCGTGCCCGCCGGAGCGAACACGCCGACGAAGTTCGGCGCCACCAGGTCGGTCAAGCCCTGCTCGACGGCGGTCGGAAGCTCGGGCGCGGCAGTCAGGCGCGTGCCATGGGTCACGGCCAGGACCTTGAGCTTGCCGGCGCGATGCAGCTCGAGCACGTGGTTGGTCATCGCGGGCACGATCATGGGAATCTGTCCGGCGAGGACATCGGCGATCGCCGGCCCCGCGCCGCGGTAGGGGACGTGGATGAGATCGGGGACGCCGACGCGCAACTTGAAGGCTTCGGCGGTGAGGTGATTGAGCGAGCCCGTGCCGGCGGAACCATAGGACAGCTTGCCTGGATTGGCCTTGGCATAAGCGACGAGCTCCTCGAGATTATTGGCCGGCACGGAGGGATGGACCGCCAGCGCGAAGGCGGTGATCGCCACGCCGGAAATCGGCTCCAGGTCCTGGAGCGGATCGAACTGCGGCCGGTTCTTGAGCAGCGCCTCGGTGATGTGGGTGGTCGCGCCGCCGAGGAGCAGCGTGTAGCCGTCGGGTCTGGCGCGCGCGGCTTGCGCCGCGCCGACCGAACCGCCCCCGCCGCCGATATTCTCGACCACGACCGCGCCCAACAGAGATTTCATTCGGTCCGCCCACGGGCGACCGATGGTGTCGAACGCTCCGCCCGGCGGGAATGGAACCACGAGCCGTATGGGCCGCGTCGGATAACCCTGCGCGCTCGCGATCCGCGATGCCGCTACCAGCGCGCAACCGGCCGCTGCCAGATGCAGAAATCGACGGCGCGGAAGTCTCATGGCGTTTCCGTAAAGGAATGCTCACCGCCACACCCGCGCGCAGCGCCCTCGGTCGGCGAGGCGGTTGCCGACGGCGCCGCCGCTGCCGCTACAGACGGGACTTCGCTCGCTTCATCCTGCACTTTGATCCGCGAGCGCGGCGTTGCAAGCAACGAACGCGGGCCAAGCGCCTAGGCGGGAGAGGCGAGGGGCTTTCCCTTCTCCACGACATAGGTGATGAGAATGACGGTCTTGGCGTCGCCAGGCTTGCCTCCCGCATGGGGCGTCTCCGGCGGTATTTGGACGGCATCGCCTTTTTTGATCATCCGCGTCGCTTGCCCTTGGATCGGCAGCTCGAAGCCGCCTTCCATGATATAGGCGGACTCGATTCCCGGATGCGTGTGTCGGGCGACGGCCACGCCCGGCTCTATCGTCGCTTCCACGAGCAGCGTCGTATAGCCCGGCGTCGGACCGTCCGTCTGCGACAAAATCTTGCGCGTGACACCGGCCGTCGCCGCGGGTGGCGCGCCTTGAGCCGACGCTTCGGTCGCAATGAACTCCGCAATTCCGCAGATCGCGCAGGACGCAAAACCTGCGAAGCTTCGTCGCGTGAGCATGATGTCCTCCCTGCTTGTGTCCGGATCATCAGCGCCGTCCGGACTGATGCAAGATCGTAAGTCTTTCACGATTGGGTTGGCAAGGCAAAGCTGGGACACGCGATCCCCGCCTTCTCGTGGCAGCGCGATTGTCTTAGCGGGTCGGCGTCCTCGCGCGCGACGCCAAAGGCCGCCGCGCGTCGGATTTTCGAAGTCAGCCGACGACCAGCGCCGCGTGCTGGCTCTGGCCTTCGCTCATGCCGCGCGCCTTCATCCAGTCGTAGGCGCGGTTGAACAGTGTCACGTCGTAATAATCGACGTGCTTGTAGCGCACGAACGTCCGCAGCAGTTCCGTGGGCTGCAAGGCGCCTTTGGCGTGGGCGGTGACGTGGTGGGCGTATTTGTAGAAATCGGCGTTGATCAGGTCGACCGCCTCGTTCTCGGCATCGTAATACGCCTTGCGTTGCTCCGGCGTCAGATCGGCGGAAATGACCTCGCCGCCGCGATAGAAGGAGGCGGCAATGATATGGGCGCCGTCCTTCAGACCGAGGCTGATGAACGGCTCCATCACCGCGATCGCCCGAGCGGTGGCATCCTTGAGCGCCGCGTAGCGCATTTGCGGCAGCCCACCGTTCTGGATTTTGACGTGCTCGGAGCCGATCGCGCTTTCGAGCATCTGGATGGTCGTGTAGTGCGAGCCGGTGAGCTCCTGCACCATCACCGGCACGTCCGCCAGGTCGCGCGGGACCTGGAGCTTGTCGTCGAAGGTGAGGATCGCCTGGGCCGCGACGGCCGCGCGCAGCGCGGCGATGTTGCCGCCGCGCTTGCCGCGCTCCAGGCGATCGATGCTCGCCCATTCGCAGACATTGTAGCTGTCGGCGGAACCGCGATCGAAGAGATTCTCCTTCAGGCGCGACATGAACGGCGTCTGCGCATTGTCTTTTTCGCGGTCCGCATAGCTGGCCGAAAAGCGCACGTCGAGGCCCGCCTTGGCGAACAGCCCTTGCTCGATGCCGACGATGACCGGCAGGTCGAATACCGGATTGTTCGGCGCGATGCCGACGGCGGGTCGATCTTGTTGCGGCTGCATGATGTCCTCCCGCTTGCGGGCGTCCTGCGCGGCAGGTCGCCGCTGCCTCGCGTCGGCGCAAATTTAACACCCCGGCGGCGTCGGTTGCAAAGCGCCCGCTCGGTGGATCGCGAACCGGCAATCGATGTTGTGTGATGTCGGCGCGGAGTATATCCACAGAACCCGCCACGCCCGAGTTGCGCGCACCGACATCGCGGCCCCGGGGCGCATCGGATGGTGCGCTTGGGATGGAGAGCGCGCTCGAAAGGATGCCATAAAGGATGCCATGACGATTGCAGCCGAGCGACGCCGCTGGCCGGCGGAAGGGCTTACCCGGGTACCCTATTGGGTCTATTCGGATCGCGAGGTGTACGAAGAGGAGCAGGCGCGCATCTTTCGCGGGCCGACCTGGAATTTCCTCTGTCTCGAAGCCGAATTGCCCAATCCCAATACCTATCGCCGCTCGGCCCTCGGTGCGATGCCCGTGGTGGTGACCCGCGACCGGGACGGCACGCTTCACGCCTTCGAGAACCGCTGCGCGCATCGCGGATCGCTGCTGGTGCTCAACGAGTGCGGCGAGGCGCGCGATATCGTCTGCGTCTACCACAACTGGAGCTACGATCTTTGCGGCAACCTGACCGGCGTCGCCTTCCGCAAAGGCCTGCGTGGCAAGGGCGGCATGCCGCAAGAGTGCCGCCCCGAGACATACGGGCCGCGCAAGTTGCGGCTGGAGATGCTCGCGGGACTGGTGTTCGGCACGCTTTCGGCCGACGCGCCGCCGCTCGAGCGCTATCTCGGGTCCGAGATCGTCGCGCGCATCCGGCGCGTGATGCGCGCGCCGGTGAAGATCCTCGGCGGTTACAGCCAGACGCTGCCGAGCAACTGGAAGCTCTACATGGAGAACGTCAAGGACACCTACCACGCGAGCTTGCTGCACACGTTCTTCACCACTTTTCGGCTCAACCGGCTGTCGCAGCAGGGTGGCATCGTGGTGAGCGATTCGGGCGGCCACCACGTGAGCTACGCGCTCGCCGCCGACACCGGCAGCAGGGAATACGAGCAGGCCGGCATGCGCGCGGCGCAGGAAGGATTCGGTCTCGAGGCGCCGCAGCTGCTGGAGGCGGTCGACGAGTTCGGCGACGGCATCGGGCTGCAGATTCTTTCCGTGTTTCCAACCTTCGTGCTGCAGCAGACCCGCAACAGCCTGGCGGTGCGGCGCCTCGTGCCGCAGGGCCTCGATCAGAGCGAGCTCGCGTGGACCTGCTTCGGGTTCACCAGCGACGATGACGACATGACCGAGCGCCGCTTGCGGCAAGCCAACCTGATCGGCCCGGCCGGATATATTTCGATGGAGGATGGCGCCGCGCCCGGCTTCGTGCAGCGCGCGGTCGCTAACGCCGCCGATCTGCTTTCGGTCGTGGAGATGGGCGGCGCCAGCGTCGTCTCCGACGACAACCGCGTCACCGAGGCGGCGGTCCGCGGCTTCTGGAAGGCCTATCGCGGGTATATGGAAATCTAAGGTTCGCCGAGATCAACCGCGCACGCACCAGGCCGTCACATCGTCCAGCTAATCTTTCCTTCGCGTAGTCCGCAACAGGAAAAAAAGAGCTTTGCCCAGCCCTCAACAGGAGAGAAGAAGGATCATGACTGCAGGTCTGACAAGGAGTTTGCGCGCAAGTTCGCTGTCACTGGGACTCTTGTGTCTCGCGACATTGGCCGTGCGTGCGCAGACGCCTCTGGAACGCGGCACCTATTTGATGCAGAGCATCGTCGCCTGCGGCAATTGCCACACGCCCAAAGACCGCGACGGCAAACCAACCGCCGACCGCGAGCTGGCCGGGGGCTTCGTCATCGACGCGCCGATCTTTCACTCCGTCTCCCCCAACATCACGCCCGACAAGGAGACTGGCGTCGGCAATTGGACCGACGATCAGATCGTCGATGCGATCCGCAACGGCAAGCGCCCGGACGGCACGATCATCGGACCACCCATGCCGATTGAGTACTATCGCAACCTGTCGGATAGCGACGTGCGCGCGATTGTCGCGTATTTGCGCACAGTCAAGCCGATCAAGAACAAGACCGAGAAATCGACTTACAAAATTCCCTTGCCGGCGCAGTACGGGCCCACGGTCACCAGCGTGCCCGATATGCCGCGCACCGACAAAGTCGCATACGGCCGATACCTCGCGACGGCGCTTGGGCATTGCATGGACTGCCACACACCGTTGCTCAATGGCCGCAGCGATATGACCAAAGTCGGCGCCGGCGGAAGGGAGTTGGAGGTGCACGGCGGGGGGCTGATCACCAGCACAAATCTCACACCAGCCAACGACGCCGGGATCGCGCGATGGAGCGATGCGCAGGTCAAGGACGCGATTGCTCAGGGCGTGCGACCGGACCGTGCGCTGGTGCCGCTTATGGCCTTCGACTGGTACAAGAACATCAGCGCCGACGACCTCGACGCTCTGGTGGCCTACCTGCGGTCATTGAAGCCGGCGATGCCATAGGAAGACGCCCAACTGCTCCATCGAGCGGTGGCCGCGGAGCGCCTTGGTGCAATCGTGTCGCCCCGGTCGCGTTCCGGCCGGCCGCGTTGCGAGGAAGGGGGCGGCCGTCTTCCCGGCCGCGCCCCGACGCGGCCGCGTCCCACCAGCGTCATTTGCACGCCCGGATGAATTCCTGCACGTTGTCGTCATAAATCGGAAGCTGGATGATGATCGGCTTCTGCGCGGCATTTATCTCGACAGTGATGCGCCAAGTGGTGTCGAGCGGCGGGGAATCGAGCAGCAGAAGTTCATCAACTCCAAAATGAGCGCCTAAATCCAACCACTCCACCCTTTGCTTGTAGCCGTTGAAGGCGACGATGAAGAATCTGTTGGAATATTGATATTGCGGAATGAGTTTTTGTGACGGGATGTCGTCATTGACGCGATAGGTGGTGCGAATTCCACGGTAGCCGTCGACGCGGTCAGAGAAATCCAACGACGCCGCTCCAGCCTCGTCCACGAGCGTAGCGAAAAAGACAATCGTTGCGTTCCTGCAAACTCCTTCCACGGACGCGAAGGCGCCATCTTCATTCTTCTGGACGGATTCGACCGTCACGTCGGCCTCGTCGGTGGTCGCATTTTTCTTGCGCGTGATCCTCCAGGTTGTCCCCGACGTTCGCGCGTATTCCAGCCCCTTCGGTTTTGCCTCCTGACGCCGGTGTTCCTCGAGCGCGGTGTGCGCGTCTTTCTCTTTGCGTTCCGCCTCCTGCCGCTGACGCTCTTCCTGCTGCTGCTTTGCCTCTAGACAACCCTCCGGCATGCGATTGACCGTGGTCGGCGGCTGCGCGTGCCGATACGCCGCCCTGCGACGCTGATACTCGAGCTCTTGACGATCCGCCTCATAGCATTCGAGCAGCTTGCGGCGCTCCGCATCCTCAAGCCCCGCTTCCCGGGGTGGGATACTCTCGAAGCGGATCGGCACCACGAGGCGGAACGATGCATCGGGAAGCTTGACGTGTTCCGGCGGCGAAAACGGCTGTGATTGCTGAATGAGGAGGAGCGCCGCCCGGCCGAGGTCAGGGTTAATGGTTACGATGCGGGTTCCCGGAAGCACCCACCCCGAGCGGCTCATGTTGAATTCGAATCTCACGACGCCGCTTTTGCCGCGGGTTCGAGCGCGAGACAGGTAGCGTTTGTTGTGTTCGAGGTCCGCGATGATCTGGTTCTTCCACTCCGGCGGCACGGAAGCATCGTTGTCATCTGCGGATCGAGCGACCGCAGATTCGGCGCCTGTGAACATCAGCGCCGCCGCGAGGAGAAAAATACCGAGCAATCGC
>JAFAHL010000304.1 GCA_019237215.1 Hyphomicrobiales bacterium
TCGTCGTCGTACTGCTGGCTCTGCTCGTACTGCTGGTTCTGCTCGTCGTAGTGCTGGCTCTGCTCGTACTGCTGGCTCTGCTCGTCGTAGTGCTGGCTCTGCTGGTTTGCCCTGAGCTGGGGCTCGTCATAGAACCGGCTGTCGGCGTGCCAACCCGCAGGCTCCGGGGCTGGCGGCTGGGCGTAATCGCGGCCCGTCGCGTAGCTCGAGCCATAGCTCGACCCTTGGGCCGAGCGGCGCGGCATATCTCCGGCGGCAAAGTGCGGTTCACGCACCGGGTCGGCCTGCCAGTCCTCCGGCGCGGTCGCCGGCGCGTCGTGCGCTTCTCCCTGCCGCTCGCGCGAATTGCTTCGCCCGAGATCGGCGAATGGATCGCTCTGCCCGAGCAGACGGGCAAGCTCGGCCAGCGGATCGCGGGCACTTGCCTCCTCGCTCGGCCGCGGCGGCTCGGCCGCGCGACGATGTGGATCATTGGAGCGATAACGTCGTAACGTATTGTCGTCGGCCATACTCATCCCGTTTCCGGTACTGGCGTCGCACGCGGTCGGTCGCGCCGATGGGATCCACTGAGCGGGCTCCATCCCCCTGCGCACCGAGCGAGCTAACGCATCTCCTCGGGGGCCTCGACGCCGAGCAGCCCTAGCCCTGACGCGAGCACGGTGACGACGCCCTGCACCAGCGCAAGACGCGCCACGGTCATTTGTGGATCATTCTGGATAATGAAGCGTAAATATGACGCATCATTTCCGCGGTTCCACTGCGCGTGGAAATCGCTTGCAAGATCATAGAGATAGAAGGCGATGCGGTGCGGCTCATGGGCGATTGCGGCCGCTTCGATGAGGCGCGGGTAGAGCGCGAGCCGCCGCATCAGCGCAAGCTCGCCGGAATCTTCTAAGCGCTCGAGCGGCGCGCCCGCGAGCATGAAGGCCCGCGCCGCCGCCGGTTCGCTCGGCAGCTCGGCGACGACCTCGCGCGCGTTGCGCAAAACCGATTGGCCGCGGGCGTGGCCGTACTGGACGTAGAACACCGGATTGTCGCGAGACTGCTCGATCACCTTGGTCAGGTCGAAATCGAGCGCCGCGTCGTTCTTGCGGTAGAGCATCATGAACCGCACGGCGTCCTTGCCGACTTCATCCACCACATCACGCAGTGTCACGAACTCACCGGCGCGCTTGGACATTTTCACCGGCTCGCCGCCGCGCAGCAGTTTGACCAATTGCACGATCTTGATGTCGAGCTCGGCGCTCGGAGCGTGCGTGACCGCCCGCACCGCCTTGACCGCCGCTTGCACGCGCCTGACGTAGCCGCCGTGATCGGCGCCCCACACGTCGATCATGCTGGCGAAGCCGCGATCGACCTTGTTCTTGTGATAGGCGATGTCGGAGGCGAAATAGGTGTAGCTGCCGTCCGATTTCATCAGCGGCCGGTCGACGTCGTCGCCGAAGTCAGTGGCACGAAACAGCGTCTGCTCGCGATCCTCCCAGTCCTCCACCGGCGCGCCCTTCGGCGGCGGCAGCCGTCCCTCGTACACGTAGCCGGCGCGCCGCAGCGCGGCGATGGTCTCGCCCACCTGATCGCGCGGACCTTCGATGAGCGAACGTTCGGAGAAGAAGACGTCGTGCACGACGTTGAGCGAGCGCAAATCATTGCGGATATCCGCCATCATCATGTCGATGGCGCGATCGCGGACGAGCGGCAGCCATTCCGTTTCCGGCTTGTCCTTCAAGCTCGCCCCATAGCGGGTGGCGAGTTCCGCCCCCACCGGCTTGAGATAGTTGCCGGGATAGAGGCCTTCCGGTATGGCGCCGACGTCCTCGCCCAGCGCCTCGCGGTAGCGTAGGAACGCCGAGCGTGCGAGCGCGTCGACCTGCGCGCCGGCATCGTTGATGTAGTATTCGCGCGTGACCTTGTAGCCGCTGAAGGCGAGCAGATTGGCGAGCGCGTCGCCGAACACTGCGCCGCGGCAATGGCCGACGTGCAGCGGCCCGGTCGGGTTGGCGGAGACGTATTCGACGTCGACCGCGGTGCCTTGGCCGACGTCGCTGCGCCCGTAATTCGCACCCGCTGCGAGCACCGCGCGCAGTGCGTCGATCCACGCCGCCGGCTTGAGCGTCAGGTTGATGAAACCCGGGCCCGCGACCTCGGCCTTCGCCACCAGCTCGTCGGCGCGCAGTTTGGCCGCGATCGCTTCGGCCAATGGGCGCGGCTTTGAGCCGGCATCCTTGGCCAACACCATGGCCGCATTGGTCGCCATGTCGCCGTGCGCGCTCTCGCGCGGCGGCTCGACCACGATGCGCGA
This sequence comes from Hyphomicrobiales bacterium, assembly GCA_019237215.1. GTDB lineage: Bacteria > Pseudomonadota > Alphaproteobacteria > Rhizobiales > Xanthobacteraceae > VAZQ01. Next base: position 2,300 of record JAFAHL010000304.1, read on the forward strand.
CTGGTCGATTCCCGCAGGCAGCATACCGTCTGCGACCAGCGCGTTCGTGGCGGCGCGCACTTTGTCCAGCACCGCGGCAAAAATGTTCTGGTCGCTCATCGGGTCGCAGGCTAGTGTCCCGATTCCGAAGTTCGCAAGCCGTTGCGGCACATTCTCGTGCGAACTTCGGAATCAAAGGGACACTAGCAAACTTTTGACTCTAGTGTGGTTTTGGATTTGAGCCGCTATGCCCGCTCGCGGCTTCAATGCTAAGAATTCAAATCCGCCACGGCAGGAGCGGGAGCTTGCGACCGCACGATGATATCATGGCTGTGGACGGCCGGCTGCTCGACGAGCTCACCACCATCGTCTCGGCGGCGGCAGCCGCCATCCTTGCGGCCCGCGCGGGTTCGCTTGAGGTCCGGACGAAGGCCGATTTTTCTCCGGTCACCGCCTGCGATCACGCGGCCGAGGCGCTGATCCTCGCAGGACTTGCCCGCCTGCTCCCCGGCGTGTGCGTGGTGTCGGAGGAGGCGGCGGGGTGCGCGCCGCCCGAGCGCATTCCCGACAGCTTCGTGCTGGTCGATCCCCTCGACGGCACCCGCGAGCTGCTCGCCGGACGGGACGAATTCACGATCAATCTTGC
>JAFAHL010000034.1 GCA_019237215.1 Hyphomicrobiales bacterium
AGGCAGATGTCGGCGAGCGTGACCTCGTTGCCGAAGGCATAGGGCGCCGGGCGAAGCATGGTTTCCAATGGCTCGAAGCCCTCGAGGATCCAGTGGTGATACCAGGCGTCGATCTTGGTTTGGTCCTGACCCAGCTCGTGTTTGAGATAGCGCAGCGGGCTCGTATTGTTGAGCGGATGGATGTCGCAGGCGATCATCTGCGCCAACGCCCGCACCTTCGCCCGTTCGAGCGGATCGCGCGGCAGCAGCGGCGGCTTCGGATGCACCTCGTCGAGATATTCGATGATCGCGAGCGATTGAATGAGCACGTCGCCGGAATCGAGCTGCAACGCGGGCACGCGCATCTGCGGGTTGACCGCGCGGTATTCCGGCCTCTTGTTGAGGCCGCCTTGCTTCTGCAGGTGGATCGGGATCATCTCGCTGCTCACACCCTTGAGGTTGAGCGTGATGCGCACCCGGTAGGCCGCAGACGAGCGAAAATAAGTATAAAGCTTCACGTCTCCTCCTTGCAGGGCGGCCCTCGGGTGCGGCGTGGTGTCAGATCTTGCCGCCTTCGATTTCGGCGACGAGCTCGGCCGAGCGTTTGGTCAATTGCTTCATGGCGCGATCGAAGGCAGGCCGATCGCCGGATGCGACCACTTCGGCGAGCTTGTTCATGAATTCAAGCGCGCTCGGGGCAAGCTCCTCGTAGACCGCGCGGCCGGCGGGCGTCAGTGACAGAAACGATTCGCGCAGATCAGCGCGATTGGCACGCCGGCTGACAAATCTGCGTTGCTCGAGCTGCGCCACCGCGCGCGAGACCTTGGTCTTGTGCATGTGGGTGTGCGCGCCCACCGCCTTGCCGGTCATCACGCCGTTCTCGCCGAGGGTGACCAAAACCCGCCACTCCGGTATTCCAATACCGTAGCGGCCGTAGACGCGGGTGAGCGCCTGCGAGACCAGGCTCGACAGAACATTGAGCCGGTGGGGCAAAAAATCTTCGAGCTTGAGCAGCGGCGCATCGGAAGCCGCCGAGGCGACCTGCGCCGCGCCGTCACGCACTGGACCGGAGTTCATCATCGATCGCGCGCCGTGGTGGAGCGGTGGGCTAGTGCTTCAACCGCCGCTGCAAACATTGGCTGAAGATCGCCAGCCGCGCAACGGAGCGCAACGAGGGGTGCCCATTGCAGGATCTGTTCTGCGGGCCGGGGGTTATCGTAGCGGCGACGTCGCGGCGGCAGCGCGGCGCCGCCTCAGCGCAGGCACTCGATGGCGACGAACTCGTCGCGGGCGGACGTGCCGGTGGTCGTCGGCACCGCGCCGGCGATCTCCTCGCGGTCGATCTTGCGGAACGACGCCGCTTCCACGTAGTCGCGGGACTTGCAATAGGCGGTGGCCACGGCCGCGCCGCAGCTCGCGCCGCTGGCGAGACAGCGGTCGACGCCGTAACCGTCGGAATTGTTGGCGACGATGAACGTACGCTTTTCAGCCTTCGCCGCAGTGCCGCAAACGGCAGCCGCGAGGACGAGCGCGGCGAACAAATACCGCATCCTTGACACCCCTTCCCCGGCTTTCCCGGAGAACCCCGACGGCGACATTGCGGGCAAAAGCCTTAAAGGGCCCCTAAGCGCCAAGGCCGATCCCCGCTGCCATGCCTGGTCATAACGGGCTTCGACGGTCTTTGACTAGGACATGAAAGCCACACTCTCGGGCGATCTTGCGGCGGCCCGAGATACCTTTGGGACGTGGGAACTGGGCGACATGGCCAGGCGGGCGCCGGGCGGGCCCTTGACGCGCTGGGCGCCCTTGCCCATGCTCCGCAGCCATGAACGGCCTTAACCATATCTGCGGCATTTGCCGGGAGATTATTCGCTAGCGACCCACGCTGGCTGCGGCCGTCGTTTCTCCTCACCCGAGATTTCTGGACGCCCGGCCAGCAAGGCCGCGAGGCGACGATCTTGGCGTCCGCCGCGAGGTCGAGACGAGACCGAACCTGGTGCGATGGAGCTCAAGCTCTACGATACGCTCACGCGCGAGAAGCGGCCATTCCGGCCGCTCGATCGCGCGCGCGTGCGCATGTATGTGTGCGGCCCGACCGTCTACGACTTCGCCCATATCGGCAACGCGCGCCCGGTCATCGTCTTCGACGTCTTGTTCCGCCTGTTACGCCATCTCTATGGCGCCGATCACGTCACCTACGTGCGCAACATCACCGACGTTGACGACAAGATCATCGCGCGCGCCGCCGAGGAATATCCCGGCCTGCCGCTGAACGAGGCGATCCGCCACCTGACCGAGACCACCGACAGGCAGTTTCACGAGGACGTAGCCGCGCTCGGCTGCCTGCCGCCCACGGTCGAGCCGCGCGCGACCGAGCATATCGAAGAGATGAAGACGCTGATCGAGCGTCTCGTCGCCCAAGGTTGCGCCTACGTCGCCGAGGAGCACGTGCTGTTCAGCGTGCCCTCGATGCCGGACTACGGCAAGCTTTCGAAGCGCTCGCTCGACGAGTTGATCGCGGGCGCGCGCGTCGAGGTCGCGCCCTACAAGCGCGACCCGCGCGATTTTGTGCTGTGGAAGCCCTCGAAGCCAGGCGAGCCGGCTTGGGCCTCGCCCTGCGGCATCGCGACCCCCGGGCGGCCGGGCTGGCACATCGAGTGCTCGGCGATGGCGTGGAAGCACCTGGGCGAGACGTTCAACATCCACGGCGGCGGCATCGACCTCGTGTTTCCGCACCACGAGAACGAGATCGCGCAATCGCGCTGTGCCTTCCACTCGCCGGTGATGGCGGATTTCTGGATGCACAACGGCTTCCTGCAGGTCGAAGGCAGGAAGATGGCGAAGTC
>JAFAHL010000547.1 GCA_019237215.1 Hyphomicrobiales bacterium
CGGCGCTCGCCTCCGGACCGTAGTCGGCGAGCGCCATATCGAGCTCCAGCAATTTCGACGCAAGGGTCTGGATTGTCGTGTTCTGGCCCGCGTAGACTCCGTAGGCGGTCCAGATGAGGAGCCCGGTTACAAGCGCGCAGAGCAGAGCGAGAAGCCCGGCGACCGCGCCGATCATGTCGCGCGCGGGGCCGGTGGTATGGCTCTCCGGCAGAACGTGTTTCAGCACGAGTCCGATCATCCCGCCCGCGAAGACGGCGGCCGCGACGGCCGTAGCAAATCCCTCAGGCGTCACGGGCGCCTCCCTGGCGATGACTCCCTTCGGCTCGGCGCCTCAAGGATTGTTGCCCGGAGCAGCGACAAACGCTAAAGCGCCCTTGCAGGGACCGCCGACCTCGCGCAGATGCGGCCTCATGCACGCCGCAATGCGGTTGCGCCCCGGTTTCACATTGCCGCAGAACCGCCTGACGTCTGCTTCGCATTCCTTGGCGACATAGATAGCCCGCGACAGCTTGGTCGAGCAGGCGACAGAAACGTCGCCCATGCGCGACATCATGCACGCGCGGATGCGGCCCTCGCCGGGCGTAATCCCCGCGCAGAGGGACTTCAGATCGACCGCACAGGCCTGGGGGGCGCCACCGCCGCCCCCACCCCTCGCTTGGGCCACTACGGTCGATGCCGCAAGAAGTAGCGTCGCGCCGAGCGCGATCGCAAAAGGCGCTGTCTTCATCGTTGCCTCTCCTTTCAGCGTCCGTAAGCGCCTTCAATCGCCCGCCATGCTTGTGAGCGTGACGCCGGTGATTTTGCCTTCCTGGTTGAAGCCCATGAGGACGCTTGCCGCGTCGCCGCGCGGAAAGTGGATCTTCACCACATGGAAGGTCTGCGTCTCGCCCTTGCGGGTGTGGATGACGTGGGCCTCGAGCGGCAGGTGGCCGAACTCGTAGCGCTTCATGTAGTGCGACATTTGCTCGACGGCGTGGTCGGTCAGATGCGCGTCGTACTCGGGCGCAAGCTCGTTGCGGTTGATCTTGCCCTCGCGCATGTCGGCGAACCAGCGCAGCGCCAGCGCCTCGACGGGCGAATGCTCGCGCGCGCCGGTTGGCGCGTGGGGATGAATCGGCCGGCCGGGGATGGTCCCGGTCAAGGGGCGAGAGTCTTGGGCGTTTCCGGTTTGGCTGGTCATTTGCGTGTCTCCTTAATTTCGATCGTTTCCGTCCCGTCTCCCATCGGGAGAAGGTGGCCGGCGGAGCCGGCCGGATGAGGGGTCGCCGCGAAGCTACGCCGGCTCGATCCCCTCACTCCCGACCCCTCTCCCATGCTTCGACAGGCTCAGCATGAGGGAGAGAGGGGAGCGGCGATCAGCCGCCGCTGCCGCCGACGTTATGCACGTTGTCGATCCGATCTTTCGCCAGCGGGAGCGGATCGTTCGGATGCTGCAGGTCCGGCACGAGGTCGTTCGAGGCGCCGCCGAGGAAGCGGCTGATGCTGGGATATTTGATGATCGACTTGTCGAAGTCGACCATCACCGGCTGGAGCAACGAAAAAGACCAGCCGTTGTCCTCACCCGCATAGCGGCCGGGCGAGGACGTCAGCGTCCGCGTCGGCGCCGCGCCGTTGAAGAACATGTCGTATTTCTCGAACGGGTCCATGGTCAGATTGTAGAGCGCGTAGATCGAGCCGAGATTGGCCGTCGAGCCGAGCCACGAGTCCTTGGCCGTGTAGACGGCTTTCCACGCGATGTTGAGCCAGGGCTCCTGTGGGTCACCGCCGATGTCGGCGCGGACGCCCTGGAAGATCTCGCCGTCGATATAGACCCAGGACTTGCGCGCGGAATGCGGCGCCTTGCCGAGGATGTAGTCGGAATTGTCGATGCCGTCGAAGTAGATCGGCTTGCCGTCGTTGCCCTGCCATTCGCCGTGCGGGGGAGGCTTGAGGCCGGCCATCACGGCCAGCGTCGGCCACGCGTCGATGTGCGACATCATCTCGTAATAGGTGACGCCCGCCGGAATCTTTCCCGGCCACCACATGA
>JAFAHL010000588.1 GCA_019237215.1 Hyphomicrobiales bacterium
TTTCGTCTCAACACGTTTAGGTTGAAAGGTTCCCTGTTAATAACAGGCCGGAAACAGGGAAGCGGACCCGACGATCGATTTCTACAGCCCCAGGTTGGGTCGAGTTGTGAACCCCGACATTGCTGGCGGCGTGTCCCGCGGCTCGGTCATTTTTCGTCCGGGCGACGCCAACGGATGTGAATGAATTCGTCGTCCGCGTGCGCCGTTCCCGTGGCGAGCAGGCGATTGCGCTTGGCCTCGACGTCGGCGGGCGTATCCGAAGCGTCCTTCCAGATGAAAAAAACCCGCCGCTCGCGGGCGTGAGTTTTCTCGACCTTGTTCACCCGGTTCGGCGACGGCAGCGGCGGCCGCGGCATGGGTCGGACTCCTTGCCTCGACGTTCTCGTCACGCGTCGGCATCAGCCGGCGCGCTGGCGGGCGCGGTACCGCGTTCGAGCTTGGCGAGGCGCTCCTCGAACTCCTGCGTCGCCAGCGCCCGCACGTAGATGTCGACCGCCTTGGCGATGTCGGCGGCCTCCGCCGGCGCGAGCTCGCCGGCCGCGACCGCGGCTACGATGGTCGACGCGGCGGTGACGGTGTCGGCCGCGCTGTCGAGCCGCGGCAAGTCGACGGCGATCGGCTCGTGCTTGCGCGCCGGCAGCAGCCGGTCCATGCACATGCGAAGCGCCGCCAGATCGCCGCCTTTGGCGAGATCGATCGCCTTGCGCGCGAGCGCCTCGCCATCGGCCTCCAACAAGCTTTGCATGAGGATCGTCGTGCGGTTGCGCAACCCGCGCGGCCGGCCGGCCGGATTTCCGCTTTCGCCTTTCTGAAACTGCATGGCTTTCTCTCCTTTGTCTCGATGCGAACGAACACGCCGCGCGCGGGCGCGCCGCGTCCGCGCAACAGAAAACCCGGCGCGGTGTCCCGCCCGGGCGTCTCGGCGTAGTTTCGGTGAATACGCTTTTCTGGAAGATTCTCGTTACGCGAGTCAAGCGGAAAATGCGACGCGAGAGAAAAATGTAACGCGAGACCCGCAACGGCCTTGGCAGCGTCAGCGCGCCGGCTCGATCGCGCGACCCGCTGCCTCGGATTTCGACTGCGCAGCCAAGCTGGTACGGAACGCTAACAGCGTTGCCACCAGGCCGCACGCGGCAGCAAACATCAGCCACACTCCGGCGACAGCGCGGTTCTCGGTCACGTGGATCAGATAGGTGGCCACGGCGGGGGTGAAGCCGCCGAACAGCGCCGTCGCGAGACTATAAGCCACCGAAAAACCGGCCGTGCGCACGTGCAGCGGGACGATCTCGGTCAAGGCCACCACCATCGCGCCGTTGTAGCTGGCATAGATGAATGAGAACCACAGCTCGACCGCAAGCAGCCTGGTAAAGGAAGGCGTGCTGACCAGCCATGACAAAGCCGGATAGGCGGTCACGAACATCAACGTCGTGAACGCGATCAGCACGGGCTGGCGGCCGATGCGGTCGGAGACCGCGCCCATCACCGGGAGCCAGAACAGGTTCGAAATGCCGACGCATAGCGTCACAACCAGGCTTTCGATGTTGCCGAGCTTGAGGACCTCGCGACCGAAGGTCGGAGTATAGGCGGTGATGAAGTAAAACGAGACCGTCGTCATGGTCACCAGCAGCATGCCGATGATGACGATTGGCCAGTTCTGTCCGAGTCGCAGCAGGATTTCCCGCGGCGTGGGATGGGTGCTCGCATGGCGCCGTTGCTCGAACTCCTCGGTTTCCGCGAGCGAGCGTCGCAGGATGAACAGGAGCGGAATGATCAGACACCCGATCAGAAACGGAATGCGCCAGCCCCACACCAGCATCGTCTCGGGAGGAATGATCTCGCTCAGCAGCACGCCAAGGAGCGCGACGAAGATGACCGCGACCTGCTGGCTGGCGGACTGCCAGCTGACGTAAAAGCCTTTGTGACCCGGCGTTGCGATTTCCGCCAGATAAACGGAGACGCCGCCGAGCTCGACGCCGGCCGAAAAGCCCTGGATCAGCCGCCCAATCACCACAATGACAGGGGCCAAGGCGCCGAGTGTCGTATAGCCCGGAACCAGGGCGATGGTTATCGTTCCGACGGCCATAAGCCCGAGGGTGAGCATGAGTCCGGCGCGGCGGCCGTAATGGTCGATGTAAGTGCCGAGGAAAATGCCGCCGAGCGGGCGCATCAAAAAACCGGCCCCAAACGTCATGAAGGCCAGCATGAGCTGCGCAAACTCGCTGCCGGTGGGAAAGAACGCTCTTCCGATCGCGGTCGCGTAGTAACCGAAGACGAAAAAGTCGTACATCTCCAGAAAGTTGCCGCTCGCGACGCGGAC
>JAFAHL010000135.1 GCA_019237215.1 Hyphomicrobiales bacterium
AAAACTTGCCGCAGAACGCGTCCCGGCGGCTCTTGAGGTCGACCTTGTCGATTTCGTCGTTGCTCGCCTGCAACAGGATCGGAACTTCGAGACGCGCTTCGTTCACGAGCTCCGAGATCGCGATCTCGTCGCCGAAGTTCGGCAGGCTGATGACGAGGCCGTCGATTCTGTCGCGCTCTTGGCGAAAATGCGCCGCGTAGCGGCGCGCGTCCTCGCGCGACTGCACCGCGCCGCTCTTCGTGGCGTCGACCCGCAGGATGCTGTAGCCGATGTCCAGGCGCTCGAGCTGCCCGAGGAGCTCTTTGCGCGTCTCGAGCGCGGGGGCGGCGTTGAAGAACTCGCGGCTGCCGACGACAAGCCCGAGCCGGATCGGACGAAGGTTGCGCTTGTTCATGGCCCCTGCCTCTCGAGCTCGCCCCCGGGCCGGCTCGGCTCGCGGCGGCAGCGCCGCCATTTGCGATTAGCTTCGATTCATATCACTTGCTCGCTTTTTTGTCAGCTGTAAAGGGGCCCCGCCGGCGAGATTCCCCGGCAGCCGCGCTGATTGGTCGCGCCACCCTGCGCGTTTTTATCTCTTGACAGGGCGGAAGTATCAATGCAAAAAAAATCAGTAACAATTCGCAACCAATCGCAAGCAGGAGGCGGCTCCTCTCACTTCCGGCAGACGACCCTGCGCAACGCGTCCGCAAGCGCTCGGCCGCTCCGCCGCTCGCCCCAAAACCGTCGCAATTGCGCGTTGATTGCCGGCATCCAATGCAACGCGACCCGCGCAGGGCGACCCTCTGCGACGGGGAGATCACCCGATGCTCGACAACACAGGGAGGTAAATCCATGAACATTCGTCACGCTCTGGCCGGCGTCCTGCTGGCGGGTGCCGCGGCGCTCGCGAGCCCCGTCTCGGCCGCGGACCTGATCGCGGTCATCACGCCCTCGCACGACAATCCGTTCTTCAAGGCGGAAGCCGAGGGGGCCGAGGCCAGGGCCAAGGAGCTCGGCTACGACGTCATCTCGCTCGTGCACGACGACGACGCCAACAAGCAGTCGCAACTGGTGGACACCGCCATCGCCCGCGGCGCCAAGGCGATCGTGCTCGACAACGCCGGCGCCGACGCGACGGTGGCGGCGGTGAAGAAAGCGAAGGAAGCGGGAGTTCCCTCCTTCCTGATCGACCGCGAGATCAACGCCTCCGGCATCGCGCTCGCCCAGATCGTCTCCAACAATTATCAGGGCGCGCAGCTCGGGGCGCGCGAATTCGCCAAGCTGATGGGCGAGAAAGGCAATTACGTGGAGCTGGTCGGCAAGGAATCGGACACCAACGCCGGCATCCGCTCCAAAGGCTACCACGACGTCCTCGACCAGTTCCCCGACCTCAAGCTGGTCGAGCGCCAGTCGGCCAACTGGAGCCAGCCCGAGGCCTACACCAAGATGGAGTCGATCCTCCAGGCCCACCCGGACATCAAGGGCGTGATCTCCGGCAACGACACGATGGCGATGGGCGCGGAGGCGGCGCTGCAGGCGGCGGGGAAGAAGGACGTCATCGTTGTTGGCTTCGACGGCTCGAACGACGTGCGCGATTCGATCCTCAAGGGCGGGATCAAGGCCACCGTGCTGCAGCCGGCCTATCGCGAGGCGCAGCTCGCGGTCGAGCAGGCCGACGCCTCCATGAAGAACAAGACCGCGCCCAAGACAGAAAAACAGCTTATGGACTGCGTGTTGATCACGCCGGCCAACGCCGGCAAGCTTGAGACCTTCCAGCTCAAGCAGTAGAGCCGGGCGAGTCCTTGCGACGCGCGGGCAAGGCCTCCGCCCGCGCGTCCTTTTTCCTCGAGGGGAGCAGCTTCTTGATGCGCTGGCTTGGCTGCGCTTTGGCGGTGGCCGCCGCCATCGCCCTCGCGTCGTGCCGGTTCGTTCCGACCGCTGAAGTCAAGGCGATGGGCGACACCAGCCTGATGAACGGCGCGGCGTCGTTCGATCCCGCGCAGAAGGTCGCCTCGATCTGGGCGACGAAGGTCATCCCCTATTTCGAGGAGAAGGCCGGCCCCTTCGTCGAAGTGCGCGACCTCGTCGCCAAGTCGCCGGACGAGGCGGGCGCCAAATACGGCTATCGCGCCAAGTCCGACGGCTCGCCGTGGACGCTGATGGTCAAGATCCAGGGCAAGATCGTCGAAGCCGACACCGAATCGCGCGCCGCCACCATCGGCGTCGACGCCACCGGGCAAGGCAAGACGGACGCGACCGTCCAGATCGGGCCGGCGATGTTCGGCACCTCGATCCGCGACGCGCTGAGCTTCGTGTCGTTCAACGACTTCACCAACCAGATCGA
>JAFAHL010000162.1 GCA_019237215.1 Hyphomicrobiales bacterium
TGCTCGGGTCCGGCGAAATCAAGGCCAAGGTCGCCTTCTCGGTCTGGGGCGCGTCCAGATCGGCGGTGGCGGCGGTGGAAAAGGCGGGCGGGTCGGTGACCCTGCTGGCGCCGAAGCGGGAGGCGGGCGAAGAGGCCGCCTGATGCCCATATAGGACGAGGCGCACGCGCGCCTCGAGCGAGCGGTCGGTGTGTTCGGGGGCGCAACGGGAGCTTCGGACCTATGGTCTCTGCAGCAGAACAACTCGCCGCCAATCTTAATTTCTCGGCGCTCGCCAAAGCCGAGGAACTCAAGAAGCGGATCTGGTTCACGCTCGGCGCGCTCCTGGTCTATCGGCTCGGCACCTATATCCCGCTGCCCGGCATCGATCCTTCGGCCTGGGACCAGATCTTCCGCTCGCAGGCCGGCGGCATTCTCGGCATGTTCAACATGTTTTCCGGCGGCGGCATCCACCGGATGGCGATCTTCGCCCTCAATATCATGCCGTACATTTCGGCCTCGATCATCATCCAGCTGATGACCACGGTGTCGCCTACGCTCGAGCAGCTCAAGAAGGAGGGCGAGCAGGGGCGCAAAGTCATGAACCAATACACGCGCTACCTCACGGTGCTGCTGGCGGCGTTCCAATCCTACGGCATCTCGGTCGGCCTCGAAGGGGCCGGCAACGTCGTGTCCGACCCTGGCTGGTTCTTTCGCATCGAGACGGTGATCACGCTCACCGGCGGGACGATGTTCCTCATGTGGCTCGGCGAGCAGGTCACCTCGCGCGGCATCGGCAACGGCATCTCGCTCATCATTCTCTCGGGCATCGTGGCGGAGTTGCCATCGGCGATCGCGGGAACGCTCGAACTCGGCCGTCAAGGCGCGCTATCGACGGGACTGATCCTGGTGGTACTGGTGACGGTGGTCGCCGTGATCGCCTTTATCGTGTTCATGGAGCGGGCGCAGCGTCGGCTGCTGATCCAGTATCCTAAACGTCAGGTCGGCAACCGCATGTTCGAGGGGCAGTCCTCGCATTTGCCGCTCAAGCTCAACACCTCGGGCGTGATCCCGCCGATCTTCGCCTCGTCGCTGCTGTTGTTGCCGACGACGGTCGCCAACTTCAATGCCGGCCAAGGCCCGGATTGGTTCGTCGCCATCACCACCCAGCTCGGCCATGGACGGCCGCTGTTCCTGATCCTCTATATCGGGCTCATTGTCTTCTTTGCCTTTTTCTATACGGCGATCGTGTTCAACCCGACGGAAACCGCGGAGAACTTGAAGAAGCACGGCGGCTTCATCCCCGGCATTCGGCCGGGCGAGCGCACGGCGGAGTACATCGACTATGTGCTCTCCCGCATCACCGTCATCGGCGCGGGCTACCTCGCCCTCGTTTGCCTGCTGCCCGAGATCCTGATCTCTTACGCGGCCGTACCGTTTTATTTCGGCGGCACCTCGCTCTTGATCGTGGTCAGCGTGACCATGGACACGGTGGCGCAGATCCAAGGCTACTTGTTGGCGCACCAGTATGAAGGACTGATCAAGCGATCGAAGCTGCGGGGGCGGCGTAGATGAGGTTGATACTGCTCGGCCCGCCGGGGGCCGGCAAAGGCACGCAGGCACAGCGGCTCGTCGCCAAGCATGGTCTGGTGCAGCTTTCGACCGGTGAGATGCTGCGTGCCGCGGCCGAGGCCGGCACGCCGATCGGCGTGCGCGCCCAGGAGATGATGGCGCGCGGCGAACTCGTGCCCGACGAGATGGTGGTGGCGATCGTATCCGCGCGCATCGAGGAGCCCGATGCGCGCCGGGGCTTCATCCTGGACGGTTTCCCGCGCACGGTGCCGCAGGCGCACGCACTCGATCGCATGCTCAAGCAGAAGGGCCTCGAGCTCGACGCCGTCATCGAGCTCAAGGTGGACGAGGGCGTCCTGCTCAGACGCATCGAGAAGCGGATCGCGGAGACGAAGGCGCGGGGCGAGACGTTGCGCGCCGACGACGATCCGGAGGTGTTGCGGCGGCGGCTCTTGGCCTACCGCGATCAGACCGCGCCGCTCGCCACGTATTACCAGCTTCAGAGCGTGTTGCGCTCGGTCGACGGCATGGCGCCGATCGCGCAGGTGGGAAGCGCCATCGATCGGGCGCTTGCCGGTGCGGCCGTCAAGAAGCCGCCGGCGCGGGCGCTGGAGAAACGAGCCAAGACCACGGCGCGCAAGGACGGCAAGCACAGCGCTCGCAGAGCGAGTCCCGCCGGGGTCAAAAACGCGGCCCGCAAACCGTTGAAAACGAAGGCCAACACCGCCAAATCGGGCGGGCGCAAGCGCGCCGGCCGCAAGGTGGGTGCGCGCAAAAGCGCCGCACGCCGGAGGTTGACGAAACGCCGTTGAATCCATTAATAACCCGCATCCAAGTTGAGAGGTCGAACGATACCGGGCCCTGGGGAACGGGGAGGGTGTCGCGTTATCGTTTGCGAACCGCCTTCGTGAGGAGCGCCGGCCGCTGCGCTTGCGCCTGCAATAGGAGTGAATAACTGTGGCCCGCATCGCCGGCGTCAACATACCGACCAACAAACGCGTCGTTATTGCACTGCAATATATCCACGGGATTGGGCCTAAAAAGGCCAATGAAATCATGACGAAAGTCGGAATCCCGGATGCCCGCCGGGTGTCGCAGCTGACCGACCAGGAAGTGCTGCAGATCCGCGAGGTCATCGACCGCGATTACATCGTCGAGGGCGACCTTCGGCGCGAGGTGGCCATGAACATCAAGCGGCTGATGGATCTCGGCTGCTACCGTGGGTTGCGGCATCGTCGTGGACTACCCGTCCGCGGCCAACGCACCCATACCAATGCCCGCACCCGCAAGGGGCCGGCAAAGCCGATCGCCGGCAAGAAGCGCGCACCTTGAGTTGACGTAGTCTGCTGCGTGGTCACAGCACCAGTCATCGGCCCGGCCGAGCTGCGAGAGGATGAAGAATGGGCAAAGAAGCCACCCGCGTTCGCCGCCGCGAGCGCAAGAATATCGCTTCCGGAGTCGCGCACGTGAACGCGACCTTCAATAACACCATGATCACCATTACGGACGCGCAAGGAAACACCATCGCCTGGTCGTCTGCCGGCACCATGGGCTTCAAGGGCTCGAGAAAATCGACGCCCTACGCAGCGCAGGTGGCGGCCGAGGACGCCGCCAAGAAGGCCCAGGAGCACGGCATGCGCACCCTCGAAGTCGAGGTCGCGGGCCCGGGCTCCGGCCGTGAATCGGCGTTGCGCTCGCTGCAGTCGGCCGGCTTCACCATCACCTCCATCCGCGACGTGACGCCGATACCACACAACGGCTGCCGTCCACGCAAGAGGCGCCGAGTATGACAGACGATGTTCTCTTTGGGCGGACTCCAGAGGAGTCCGCCGCTGCAGGAAATTCCCCCGGGGCGGAGTGGGGGGCGCGGCCCGCCGCCGCGCCGCACAAAGGCATGGGTGCCAACGTGACGATCCAGAAGAACTGGCAGGAACTGATCCGACCGAACAAGCTCCAGGTGGCGGCAGGCGCCGATCCCAAGCGCGAAGCCACCGTGGTCGCCGAGCCGCTCGAGCGCGGCTTCGGCGTAACGCTGGGCAATGCGCTGCGACGCATCTTGCTGTCGTCGCTGCAAGGTGCGGCGGTGCAGTCGGTTCATATCGACGGGGTGTTGCACGAGTTCTCCTCGATTCCGGGCGTGCGCGAGGACGTGACCGACATCGTGCTCAACATCAAGGACATCGCCATCAAGATGCAGGGCGATGGACCCAAGCGCATGGTGGTGAAGAAGCAAGGGCCGGGCGCGGTCACCGCCGGCGATATTCAGACCGTGGGCGACATCGTCGTGCTCAACCCCGATCTCGTGCTGTGTACGCTCGACGAGGGTGCCGAGATCCGCATGGAGTTCACGGTCAATACCGGGAAGGGCTATGTCCCCACCGAGCGCAACCGTCCCGAGGACGCGCCGATCGGCCTGATCCCGGTCGACAGTCTCTATTCGCCGGTGCGCAAGGTCTCCTACAAGGTCGAGAATACCCGCGAAGGCCAGATTCTCGATTACGACAAGTTGACGATGCAGATCGAGACCAACGGTGCGGTCAGTCCGGACGACGCGGTCGCGTACGCCGCGCGCATCCTGCAGGACCAGCTCAACGTCTTCGTCAACTTCGAGGAGCCGCGCAAGGAGGTTGTGGCCGAGGCCATTCCCGATCTCGCCTTCAAGCCGGCCTTCCTCAAGAAGGTCGACGAGCTCGAGCTTTCGGTGCGTTCGGCCAACTGTCTCAAGAACGACAATATCGTCTACATCGGCGACCTCGTTCAGAAGACCGAGGCCGAGATGCTGCGCACGCCGAATTTCGGGCGCAAGTCGCTCAACGAGATCAAGGAGGTGCTGGCTCAGATGGGGCTTCATCTCGGCATGGAAGTGCCGGGTTGGCCGCCCGACAATATCGATGAGCTGGCCAAGCGCTTCGAGGATCATTATTGAGCAGGGATCAGCGGTCAAGGGTTCAGTGATCGCAACGTCATCCGATTATTGATCACGGTCGCTGTGCCTTCTGCGGAGTACGCGCATGCGTCACGCTAACGCCCATCGCAAGCTCAATCGCACCAGCGAGCATCGCCGTGCCATGTTCGCCAACATGGCGGCAGCGCTCATCAAGCACGAGCAGATCGTGACGACTTTGCCGAAGGCGAAGGACTTGCGGCCGATCATCGAGAAACTGGTCACGCTCGGAAAGCGTGGCGACTTGCACGCGCGCCGCCAGGCGATCGCGCAGATGCGCGACATCGCCATGGTCAAGAAGCTGTTCGAGGTGCTCGGTCCGCGCTACAAGGACCGCAACGGCGGCTATACCCGCGTGCTCAAGGCCGGCTTCCGCTACGGCGATTCCGCTCCCGTCGCGGTCATCGAGTTCGTCGATCGCGACGTGGAGGCGAAGGGGCAGGACTCCGGGCCGGTGCAAGCGCAGACTGAGGCCGAGACCGAAGCGCCGGCGCCGGCGTGACGATGCAAGCAAGGTGACGCAACGAGAGGGCCGCGCGTCTACTTCCTTCGGCGCGCATCCTTGCCGATCACGTCGTAGACATCGGCCGGCGCGAAATCATCGGTGATGACATCGCCGTTTGCTGCCTGCAAGTGCGGCTGCTCCAGACGCTGCCGCAAAATCTGCGGTAACGGAAAGCGAAAGCCGTGACGCTCCTGGAGCGTCGCGGCCCTGCGTTCCAGCGTGCGCGGGTCGAGCGGCGAAGCGCTGGCGACCGCGATCACTTCGCCGACCCCGCTCGGATAGAGATCGAGCGCCGCAAAGACCTCGCCCAGCGTCTTTATGGTCGAGGCATAAAGCTTGCTGCCGTCATGGACGTTGAAGGCGGCGGCTCCGCCGGGCGTGAGGCGCTGCTTGACCAGCGTGTAGAACTCCCGCGTGAGCAGATGAAACGGCACGTAGCCGCCGCGATAGGCGTCGAGCAGGATCAAATCGTAGAGCTCGTCGTTGCGGCTGAGGAACACCCGTCCATCGCCGGCGCGGTAGCGCATGCGCTCGGTCTCGCGCAGGCCAAAATAGGTCTTGGCGGCGGTGATGACGCCGGGGTCGATCTCCACCGTGGTGACTTGAGCCTCCGGCAAGAAGCGCCCGAGATAGGTGGAGATCGAGCCGCCGCCGAGCCCGAGCATCAGGATTTTCCGCGCCGTCTCGGGATAGACGGCCGCGATCGTCATCACCTGCGCGTACCGCAGCGGCAGGTCGTCCGGGTCGAGAAGGTTGCTCACCGATTCGGTGTAGTCCCAGCCCTTGAGCTGGAACGACATCACGAGCTGGTGCCGGCGCTTGGTGATGAAGACGTCGTTATACGCCGTTTCGATGTGGGCGAGCCGGCCGTCGCCGCGCTCGAGCATGCTCGCGCGAACGGCCGCGTCGATCAGATTGTCGGCGCGGCCGGCAGGCGTGGACACGGCAAGCGCAACGACCACGAGGACGCTGCTGGTGGGGCGGTGCAGGCGGGCCAGCGCCAGCAGTGCCAAACCCGCGGCCAATCCGAGCGCGCCGAGCGTGAGCGTGATCGCGCGCGCGCCGATCGTCGGAATGAAGAAGAAGGTGGTGCCCAGCGTGCCGACGATCGCGCCCGCGGTCGAGATGCCGTAGACGGCGCCCGATACCCGGCCGGCTCGTTGCGCCGAGCGCAAGAGCAGCCGGATGGCGAAGGGCGAATACATGCCGAGAAAAGTCACCGGCAAGAACATGAGGGCGAGCGCAGCGATCAGGCTGCCGGCGCGAATGTCGTCGACGCCGGCGAGCACGAATTCGAGAATGGCTTGGGCGAAGCTCGGCAGCGCCAGGAGATAGAGCGATCCGACGATGACGGTCAGCGCAAGCACCGCGAGCGAGGCGGTGCGGTCGGCGAGCGTACCGCCGAGAAAATAGCCGGCGGCAAGCGCAATCAGCACGGTCGAGATCAGCGCCGCCCAGGTATAGATGCCGCTGCCGAAATACGGGTTGAGGTAGCGCGACCCCAGCATTTCGAAGCTCATCACGATTGCGCCGGTGACGAAGGCGGCGGCGTAGATCATCACCGCGGCGGCGGCCTGCGACGAGCCGGCGGTCGATTCGGCACGGGGACGCTGCACGGGGGCCTCGGCAGGGAAGGGGAGAGACGGGACCAGTTTAGGCGTCATCCGAGGGCTTGTTCCATAGGCGCGGCGGGCTTGCCGCGCCCTTCATCGGCCGCGCCCTTCATTTGCCGCGAGCGTGGGCTTATATCTGGCATCGCTCGAATCTGGATTGGCCCATGTCTTCACCCATGTCTTCGCAACTGAGCATGTCTTCGCAATTGAGCATGTCTTTGCCCTCGAGGTGGCTCGCGATCGCCGCCCTCATCGTCATCGCAGCGGCGCCGTTTGGCGCCGGCGCCCAGGAGCGCACCCCGGAGCGGCGCGTGCCGTCCTCCGCGAACGAGTTGCGGCTGTCCTATGCGCCGGTTGTGCGGCGCGCGGCGCCCGCCGTCGTCAACGTCTATGCCGCCAAGACGGTCGCCGTCCGCAATCCCCTGTTCGACGATCCGATCTTCCGCCGTTTTTTCGGAGGGCCGGGCGCGCCCGGCGGATCGGGCGACCAGGTCCAGCGTTCGCTTGGCTCGGGCGTCCTCGTCGACGCCGAGGGCCTCGTGGTCACCAACAACCACGTCATCGAGGGAGCCGATCAGGTCAGGGTATCGCTTGCGGACAAGCGCGAATTCGAAGCCGAGATGGTGCTCAAGGATTCGCGTTCGGATCTCGCGGTGCTGCGCATCAAGGCGCAGAACGAACGTTTTCCGGCGCTCGAATTCGCCGACTCCGACGCGCTCGAGGTCGGCGACGTGGTGCTCGCCATCGGCAATCCCTTCGCCGTCGGGCAGACCGTGACTCATGGCATCGTCTCGGCGCTGGCGCGCACCGAGATCGGCATCACCGACTACCAGTTCTTCATCCAGACCGATGCCGCCATCAACCCGGGCAATTCCGGCGGCGCGCTGGTCGATCTCAGCGGACGCCTCGTCGGCATCAACACCGCGATCTTCTCGCGCACGGGCGGCTCGCAGGGCATCGGCTTCGCCATCCCGGCCAATATGGTGAAGGTCGTGGTGGCTTCGGCGAAGAGCGGCGGCTCCATGGTCAAGCGGCCATGGCTCGGCGCGAGGCTGCAGGCGGTAACGCCCGAGATCGCCGAGGGTCTCGGGCTCAAGCGCCCGTCCGGCGCGTTAGTCGCGAGCGTGACGCCGATGAGCCCGGCCGCGCGGGCCGGCCTCAAGACCAGCGATCTGATCGTCGCCATCGACGCCCAGCCGGTCGAGGACGCCAATGCCTTCGATTACCGCTTCGCCACCAAGGCGATCGGCGGCAGCGCGCGGCTCGGTGTCATCCGTGGCGGCAAAGAGGTGGCGCTGAGCGTCGTGCTCGAAGCCGCGCCCGACACCCCGCACGAGGAGCTGGTCATCGCCTCGCCCTCGCCGTTTCAGGGAGCCAGGATATCCAACCTGTCGCCGGCGCTGGCGGAGAATTTGCGGCTCGACCCTTCCACCCAAGGCGTGGTGATCGTCGACATCGCCTCCGGCTCGCCCGCACAGAGCCTGGGCTTCCAGCGCGGCGACCTCGTGCTTTCGGTCAACAACGCTAAAATCGCAAAAACGCGCGACCTCGAGCGCGTCGCCGGCCAACAGAGCCGGCGCTGGAGCATCACCATCGTGCGCGGCGGCCAGCAGGTGTCGGTGGAGCTGCGCGGATGACGCCGCGCGTCAAGCGCAGCGGCGCGAGCCTGTTCGCCGCCGCCGGGCTCGGGCGCGACGCGCCGCGGCCGCTCGCCGACAAGCTGCGGCCGACGCAGCTCAGCGAGGTCGTCGGCCAGGACCATTTGCTCGGGCCGGAAGGCGCGCTCACGCGCTTGCTCGATACGCGAACGCTGGGCTCGCTGGTGTTTTGGGGGCCGCCCGGCACCGGCAAGACCACGGTCGCGCGGCTCTTGGCGCGCGCGACCGACCTCAATTTCGAGCAAATATCGGCGATTTTCTCCGGCGTCGGCGACCTCAAGAAGGTGTTCGACGCGGCGCGAGCGCGCCGCGAGATCGGGCAGGGAACACTGCTCTTCGTCGACGAAATCCATCGCTTCAATCGTGCGCAGCAGGATTCTTTCCTGCCGGTGATGGAGGACGGCACCATCGTTCTCGTCGGCGCCACCACCGAGAATCCGTCCTTCGAGCTGATCGCGCCGCTGTTGTCGCGCGCGCGCGTGTTGGTGTTCAAGCCGCTCGACGCCGACGCGGTCGGCAAGCTCATCGCCCGCGCCGAGGCAATCGAAGGTAAGAAACTTCCCCTCGATGGCGAGGCGCGCCAATCCCTCATCCGCATGGCCGACGGTGACGGCCGCGCGGCGCTCACGCTGGCCGAAGAGGTGTGGCGGGCGGCGCGCAAAGGCGAGACATTCGACGCGGCGAAATTGCAGGAGGTAGTGCAGCGCCGCGCGCCGATTTACGACAAGCAGCAGGACAGCCATTACAACTTGATCAGCGCCTTGCACAAATCGGTGCGCGGCTCCGACCCGGATGCCGCGCTTTATTATCTCTGTCGCATGTTGGACGCGGGCGAGGATCCGCTCTACATCGCGCGGCGCGTGGTGCGCATGGCGGTCGAGGATATCGGGCTCGCCGACCCGCA
>JAFAHL010000206.1 GCA_019237215.1 Hyphomicrobiales bacterium
CGTCTGATCGCGCAGCCCCTCGGTGACGCATTCGGGCAACAATTCGTGGTCGAGAATCGCCCGGCGGCGGCCGGTGCGCTCGCGGCCGAAGCGGTCGCCCGTTCGTCGGCCGACGGACATATGCTGCTGATGGGAACCCCGTCGCAAATCGCGATCCTTCCGCTGACGACCAGGACGGCCTACGACCCGGTCAAAGATTTTGCTCCCATCAGCGTCATTGGGACCAATCCGTACGTGTTGGTCGTCCATCCTCGCATACCGGCGAATACGCTTGCCGAATTCGTCGACTATGCCCGCGGCCACCCCGACAAACTGACCTATGTGGCGCCGGTATTCGGAGGCATGAGTCATCTCTCGATGGTGTTGTTGCTCAAACGCGCGGGGCTCGAGATGACCCCTGTGAGCTACAAGGGCGGCGCGGCGCCATTGACCGACGTCATCGCCGGCCACGTTCCCATTTATTTCGCGACGTTGTCGGAGGCGATGTCGCAGGCAAACAGCGGCGCCATTCGCCTGCTGGCGGTGTCGAGCGAGAAGCGCGTCGCGCAGATCGCGGACGTTCCCACCTTCGCCGAGTCGGGATTTCCGGGCTTTCGGGCGCTCACTTGGAACGGGCTGATGGCGCCATCGGCGATGCCCACGGACACCGTCGAGCGGATCGCGCAAGAGGTGTCCCACGCCGCCAACGACGCAAAATTCGCCGAGCGGCTTGCGGCGTTCGGGATTGACCCGCTCGGCAATACTCCCGCGGCGTTCGCGGCGATAATCGCCGCCGACATCGTTTGGTGGGGCGAGGCGGTCAAGATCGCCGGCATGCAACCGAAATAGAGCGAACGAGGTCGTGGACTCATAAACGCGAGCACTGGCCGAATGTCTGCTTTTGGGGGCGAACCGGACACGCCGCGACGGCGGGAATGACGTGAATGACCCACAACCGACTTCGGCCGGTCGCAAATCGGGCACTGCACAAGTCCTGAGACGGTGCTCGTCTTCCCGCTGGCGGCTTGATCAGCTACGGGCCAGCAAGAAGCGCGGCGAATAGTTGGGCGGTAATCGACCTACTTAGCCGTCAGCACCCTCGTTATGGCCTTCTGCCAGGCATGGTCGTTTTTGTTGGGCCAGCCGGTTTTCCGGTGCGGGCAGCCGGTGTATTCAACGGTATCGGCCGAGTACGACCAAATCATCACGCCGGCGCAGTTGGTTTTCGCCCACTTCGCAACCTCCTCGGCAACCTTGATCGACGTCCAATTTGGCGTGTATGGCGGTTTTTCACCCGGGTATAATTCCGCGCAAACGTTCCCCTTGCTATCCACCGGACCGGGCGCAACGCCCGCGTACAATTTCTCCTTCGGGATTTTGCCGGTGTCGTGGAAAATCTTCTGCACTTCGTTAATAATGAACTCGTAGTTGTTGCCGTAGCTCATCGTCGCGCAGTGGGTCATCAGTTTTTGCCCGAGATCGGGATGTTTCTTGTACTTCTCCAGATCCCCCCACGGCGACCCTAGGTAGACCGCATTGGAAATCACCCAGGGATGAGGAAAGGCCTCACGGATCGCGCTGACGGTGTTGTAGAAGTTCTCCGCCCCGTCGGGAGGATACTTGGGGCCCCACTCGTCGTCGATATCGATGCCGTCGATGTTAATTTGCTCCTTGAGCAGGCCGATCTTGTGGACAAGATGCTTGTTATCCTCCTTGGTCATGGTCGACCAACCCACCGAAGGTTTCTCGTTCGGTTTCCATTCCACCTTATGAGAAAGAACGCTAAGCACCACCTTGATGCCCTTCGCCTGCAGCTTTTTTAGTACGCCGCGGCCCAGCGGCTCGTAGATTTCGGGCGGCACCCAGATGGTGACGTTGTCGTCTGCCCCAATGTCCAGATTGCCAGCCATCAGGTTAACGTAAGCTGGGTATGGCTGAAGATTGAGAATGTCCTCGAGCGGAGGCACCCGGAATTTGTCCCCGCCGCCGTCCTTGAGCCAGTAGACCACGAGGGAATTGAGCACGTCGGTCATGGCTTTCGCGCCTCTTGCTGGGCGGGCGCCTGCTGCGCCGCCGCCGCGTAATCGGATTGTATAGAAGCACACTACTACTTCTGACTGTGACGCACAGGAAAAAAGCCGTAAATGGCAACCCGGCGACCGAGACGATGACGCACGTGCCGCGACGGCGTTGCGGGAATGCCGCGGGCGCGGGCTCGGGCATGGCCGCCTCGCGCCGCCTTGGTGTATGATCGCGGCCTTGCGCTCATCCATGCGCGAGCAGCGCAGAGAGCGCTGCAGTCGACCCACAAGGAGCTTTCCTCATGCTCGACGTCGTCAAGAAGGTTGCCCCCTCGATCCCGTTCGATGCGGATCGCCTGGATCGGCTGATGGACGAGGCCGGGATCGACGTCATGCTCGCGACCTCGAAGCACAACGTGCAGTACCTGCTCGGCGGCCATCGCGCCTTTTTCTTCGAGTCCATGGATGCGATGGGATTGAGCCGCTATCTGCCGGTCCTCGTCTATCCCAAGGGCGCGCGCCAGAAGGCGGCGTATTTCGGCCATCGCATGGAGGGCTTTCAGAAGGAAAACGATCCGTTCTGGGTGTCGGAGTCGCAGACCAATTCCTCCGGCAGCGTCGATGCGATGCAGAAGGCGATCGACTACGCGCGCAAATTGGGAGCAAAGCCCCGCCGCATCGGCGCCGAGCTCGGTTTTCTGCCGGTCGATGCCGGCACCGCGCTACGCAATGCCTTCCCCGACAGCGAAATCGTGGACGCGTTGTTCGTGCTCGAGCGGCTGCGCGCGGTGAAGAGTCCCGAGGAGCTGAGGAAGCTGCGCATCGCCTCCGAGCGCGTGATCGAATCCATGCTGGCGGTGATTGCCAATCACGGCCCCGGCGCCACCAAGCGGGAGCTGACCGAAGCGCTGCGGCGGGAGGAGACCAATCGCGGCCTCACCTTCGACTATTGCCTGATCACGGCGGGCTCGAGCCTCAACCGCGCACCGTCGGAGCAAAAATGGGGCAAGGGCGACGTGCTCTCGCTCGACTCCGGCGGCAACTATCACGGCTATATCGGCGACCTCTGTCGGATGGCGATCCACGGCGAGCCCGATGCCGAGCTCGAAGATCTGCTGGCGGAGATCGAGAGCATTCAGCGCGCGTCGATGAAGCCGATCAAGGCGGGAGCGACGGGGAGCGTGATCTACGCCGCGGCCGAGCCGCTCGTGCACAAATCCAAGCACCACAACCACATGCACTTCCTCGCCCACGGCATGGGATTGGTCAGTCACGAGGCGCCGCGGCTGACGGCGACGGGCCCGGTGCCATACGATGCGTACGACGCCGGTCGCCCGCTCGAGCGCGCAATGGTGGTCTCGGTCGAGACCACGCTGCAGCATCCCCAGCGCGGATTCATCAAGCTCGAAGACACCGTCGTGGTCACCGACACCGGATTCGAGATTTACGGCGAGGGCGGCCGCGGCTGGAACCGCGGCGGCACCGCGGTGCGGTGAACCGAGCGCAAAAATTCAGCTTGAATGTGTGGCGGCCGCGACACCCGTCGTAAGACGCCGCTTCACGCCGCGATCACGACGAAGGGGCAATGAGAGGGAAGCCGCGCCGTGGGCTGATGCAACACCAGCCCCGGCGGCTTCTCCGAGAGAGTTAAATGCTCAGCGCGAGCAGCGCGACTGCGCCGATCCCCACGACCAGGATCACCAGCGCCACGGGGTCGTAGTCGAGCCAATGCCTGCTTTGTACACTCATGACGCACCTCGCCCTGGAAAACCAGCCCGCACCCCTTTTGTTCCACGTCCCATAATCGAGGGCCGGGAAGGGGTTTTTGTCTCTATTAGTCGCGGGGAGGGGCTCAGAGGTTCAAATTTGCGCCTCGACCGAGCGACGCGCCTGAAGCCGGCGCTGCCGGGAGCCTGATCGGGGTTATCACGGTCAATCGGGAATATAATGAATTGATGCCGTTGGTATTATCTTATGGCGTCGCGCCGGCCGCACTCCATTGAAAAGGAAATTTGCTAGCCGTTGCAACGAGCGCGCTCGTCTGCAGCGGGCTTTCCTCGCGCGCCGGACAATGACTTTTGCGGCGCAACATCGAATTTCGGTCCTGCCGCGTGGCGCTCGCGCTCACTGCATGAACCAACCATGGCTCACGACCAGCGACTGGCCGGTCAACGCGTTGCTTTCGAAGCCGGCAAAGAATACCGCCGTTTCGGCGACGTCCTCGACCGTGGTGAATTCCCCGTCCACCGTCTCTTTGAGCATGACGTTCTTGATGACGTCGGCTTCTGAAATGCCGAGCTCCTTGGCCTGTTCGGGGATCTGCTTGTCGACCAGGGGGGTGCGCACGAAACCCGGGCAAATGACGTTCGCCCGCACGCCGTGCTTGGCGCCCTCCTTCGCGACCACCTTGGCCAGCCCGATCAATCCGTGCTTGGCGGTCACGTAGGGCCCCTTCAACATCGATGCCTCTTTCGAGTGCACCGACCCCATATAGATGATGCTGCCACCCGAGCCCTGTTTGTACATCCGCTGCAGCACGGCGCGGGTGGTGAGAAACGCGCCGTCGAGGTGGATGCTCAAAAGCTTCTTCCAGTCCGCGAACTTGAATTCATCGAGCGGGGCGACGATCTGGATGCCGGCATTGCTCACGAGCACGTCGATCTTTCCGAACTGCTCGACCGCGTGCGCGACGCCGGCCTCGACCTGTTGCTCGTTCGTGACGTCCATGACGACGCCGATCGCCTTGCGGGCATCGCCGAGTTCCGCCGCGGTCGCGTCGGCGGCCTTTTGATTCAAATCGGCGATCACGACCTTCGCGCCCTCGCGCGCGAAGGCGATGGCGATCTCCTTGCCGATGCCGCTGGCGGCGCCGGTCACGATGGCGACTTTGTCCTTGAGACGCATGTCACGAGACTCCCGCGGTGGCAGGTTTCAGCGCCGGCTCGCGCTTGGCGGCGGCCGGCTGCAGGTAATCGTAGACGACCTTGCCGAGGCCGAGCGTGATATCGCAAATCAGGTGAACCGCGGACACGACCTCGAGCACGGGCAACTCCGCGACCGGCGCGAGCGCGTGCGGCGTGAGCGAAAGCGCCGCCGGACCCGTCCACGCGCCCTTGAGCGTGATGTCCTCGAGATAATATTCGACGAGCTCGCAGATGCGCGGGCTGCCGTCGACGTGCGGAATGATCTTGAGCAGAAAGGCCGGGGCCGAGAGCGAAGCGCGCACCGCGTCGAGGTCGGCGGCTTTGTGCTTGTATCCCATGCTGGCGGTGACGACGCGGACCGGGCCGTAGTCGAGCGTGCCGACCATTTGATCGATCTCGACGTGAAGCGTCGGATCGGCGAGCTTCTTGGGAAAGCCCCAAAGCTCGCGGCCGCCCGCGATCGGCGGCTCGTCGTTGAGGAACATGCAGTGGCTGTAGCCCCCCTTGCGGCCGCGAAACCGCACCGGAATGACCTGTCCGGTTTCGGTATAGTCGCCGAAGCCGGTGGAATCCGGCATACGGATGAACTCGTACTTGACCAGCGGCTCGTCCACCTCGAGCGGCTCCGGCACCACGGCGCGCAGCTTGTCCGGATCCGTTCGATAGGTGATGACCAAGAATTCCCGGTCGATGAAACGATAAGGGCCCGGCGGATAGGCCGGGTTCGTCAGCGGCATGGCGAATGCCCGCGCCTTGACCTCTGCTTCCTTCATGCTGTGCTCCTTCTGATTTGCGGGTGTGGCGGGATCGCGCCGCCTCATTCGCGGCCGTCGATGGCGACGTCGAATGTGGCGACCCCGGTTTGATCGGTCGGCCGTTGCAGCGCTTCCGGATGGCGCAACGTGCGGGTCGCGTCGCTATATCCCGCGTTCCAGTGCTCGATCATGCTGTTGCGGGAGAACTCGTAGTCTTTCGACTGAACCTCATAGTTCTTCGAGCGATAAATGAGGTGCACGATCTGGTAGACGTTGCGATCGGCGACGGACTGCAGAAGCTTGCCGTCTTTGGAGTCGAGGATTTCGCGCGGCATCGTTTCCAGCACGTTGGCCAATGCCATCCGGATGCACTGGAGCTGCTTGAAATGATTCGTATTGGCCCGCGTCCTGCTCGAATATTGGATCTCTTTCTGTCTCGCGCTGACATCGTTGAGATCGCTCGGCAGGTCCCCGCGCGCGCTCCACAGGTCGACTTGGAACGTGAGCGTGTCCTGGCGGGTATCGCCTGCCACCACCCATTGCAGCGGGGTGTTGGAGACGAGCCCGCCATCCCAATAGAGCTCGCCGTCCACCTCGACGGGGGGACAGCCGGGCGGCAACGCGCCGCTCGCCATGATGTGCTCGGGCCCGATCTTGTGGCTGGTCGAATCGAAATAGACGAAGTTGCCGCTGCGGATGTTGACGGCGCCGACGGAAAAGCGCATCTCGCCGGCGTTGATGCGGTCGAAGTCGACGAGCCGCTCGAGCGTGCTGCGCAACGGCGCGGTGTCGTACCAGCTAGTGGCCTCGACCGTGCCCGGCGGCGCGAAGTAAGGCGGCGGAATGCGCGGCTTGAAAAAGCCGGGAGCCCCTTCGAGCAGGGTCGCTCCGGCGCGGAACTGGTTGAGGAAGACGTGACCGGTATCGCCGCGCAACCAGTAATGGGCGATGCCGAAGGGGTCGAACAGAAGCTGGGTCGTGACCTGCTCCCAGAAGGCGCGCAGCTTTTCGAGCCGCGCCTCGGGTGCGTTGCCGGCGATCAAGGCCGCGTTGATCGCGCCAATCGAAATTCCGGCGACCCAATCGAGATGCAGGTTTGCCTCGGCTAGGCCCTGATACACGCCGGCCTGGAAGGCGCCGAGCGCGCCGCCACCCTGCAATACCAAGGCGATGCAGTGGAACGGCGGCCGATTGAGGTCGCGGTGGCTCTTCAGGAGCGGCTTGATGAAGGGCCGGCTTTGATCTTTGGGCGACCGCGTCGATGGTTTGGCATCGACGGGTGAGGACTCGCGCTTCGCGGTCAAAGGCGCGACGCGGGCCGAAGCATCAGTGGAGGTCATGCAACGACGATCCGTTTTTCACGTTGATCCGTTTTTCACGTTCCAGCGCTCTCGAGCTCGACAGCTACAGCGGATTGATGATCGGGCGATCAAATCACGAATACGTGCATGATTTGTGTCATTTCTTGTCTTGCCCACCACCCCCCAAAGGATCTTCCATCTGGGTCGCGTCGCGCCCCATCTGCAGGCAGACGAGAACTTCCACGTAGCTCGGATCGCCGCCGGTCTCGGTGGTGGTCACGCAACGCTGACGCAGGGCCACCGGAAACTGCGTCCACTGCTTTTCCAGCTCGTCACGCGCGCTGTTCTCGTCCGCCAGGCACTGCCTCAGCGTCGCATCCAGGCTCAGCCTGTCGCCCATTTTCGCTGCCGCACGGCAGCTCGTTTCGACGTCGAGGGCGGGGACCTTGTCGGCGACGGTCAACAGCAACGTGCCAGCGAGCGCAAGAAGCGACGCTGATGGAAACATGCGGGTCTCCCGTCTTCTCGCAGGCCGGCTGCGCCATCGAAATTGTGCGCCGAGGGCAAAGCGCCCTGCGCCGCCCCAGCCGGCAGCGGGGCATAGCCCGCTGGCGCAGGCCGGTCAACGGGCTCGGTTGCATCAAATTAGAGCATCGCGCGGCGCTGTCGCCTCGCCGCGCAAACGACGCACACTCGGCGCTTTTGGTCGAACGCCATGCCTGGCGGGCTATCGTACCGGTGGCGAAGATGGCGGACTGAGCTTGCAGCTGTTGAGCACGGCGTAATAGCCCTTCTCGCCTTTTTGGAAACTTACCGCGGCGGTGAACACGTAGGTGCCGCGCTTGGGCTCCTTGAGCTCGTGCACCCACCAATTCGTGACTTGGCCGGGCTGACTGGAATATTGCGCGCAGGTTCCGTCGGATCCGTCGACGAGCGGAACGCTTTGCATCTCGTAGCGATAATCCTTCGCATTCGGCCAAGCGACGCCGATGGCGAATGTCGGCCGCTCGTAATCCAAGGGAAAAGCCTGCGACGCGTTTTGCGGGTCGCCGCAGTTCGGGAAGGAGGTCGCGTATTCCGCCCGGCCGGCGCAGATCATGATCGGCGCGCCGTTATTCCAGTCGATAGCGCCGGGAAGCGCGCCCCAATGGGTCCGGCAGCAGGTCTCGACTTCAACCGCCGGCCATCCGGGCGGAGTCTGAAACGAGATGCTCTGGCTGCTGATGCAGTAATTGGTGGTGCAGGCATACTGCGCGCTCGCCGGCGCCGCGACCGAGACGGCGAGCAAAGCCGGCGGCAAAAAATATCGCAACGTGTTCATAGCCAGTTTTGCAACAGGGATTCGCGCACGCATCATTTTGCCCTCATGCCGGCCCTTGGCGCTTCGGCGCGCTGATGTACACTACCACATCGAATGCGCAAAGGATCGAGCGGTGCTCGCTGCGCACGCGCAGGTGGCGGAGACGACCAGATGCGATGCGTCCCCAAAGATCTGTTGCGCGCGGCGCAGGCGCGGCTGCTGCTTCTCGCCGGGGTGGAGATGCTCACGCTGCTGGCGGCGTGCGGGCAAGAGAACCGCTTCGTCGCGCCGCCGCCGCCGAAGGTGATGGTCCAGCTGCCCCTGCAACAGACGTTCACGCCCTATCTGGAGGCGACCGGCAACGCCGCCTCGGTGAATACGGTCAAGCTGTTGGCGCGGGTGCAGGGCTACGTCCAAGAGATCAAGTATCAGGACGGCACTACGGTCAAGAAGGGGACGCCCTTGTTCGTGATCGAGCCCGAGCCCTACAAGGTCCAGCTCGAGCAGGCACAAGCGGCGGAGGAGGGGGCCAAGGCGACGCTGATCAATGCCGAAGCCGAATTCACCCGCCAGCAGGAACTCCAATCCAAGGACGTCTCGACCCAGGCCGCCCTCGACAAGGCACGCGCGAACCGCGACACCGCGCGCGCCAACGTGCTGCAGGCCCAGGCCAATGTGCAGACGGCTGAGATCAATCTCGGCTACACCACGGTTTCGGCTCCCTTCGACGGGGTCGTGACTGCGCGCAAGGTATCGGTCGGCGAACTCGTCGGCGGCGACCACACCAGCGAGCTCGCGACCATCGTCCAGCTCGACCCGATCTGGGTGTGGTTCAATCTGAGCGAGCGGGACGTGCAGCGCGCGCGCGCGCAAATGGCGCAGCAAGCCGTGACCGTCGCCGACCTGATCAACAAGGTGCCGATCGAGGTCGGTCTACAGACCGACACGGGGTATCCGCACAAAGGCGTGCTCGACTATTCGTCCCCCGATGTCAACCAGTCGACCGGCACGCTGCAGGTGCGGGGCATCTTCGAGAATGCCAAGCAGGCGCTGCTGCCGGGCTATTTCGTTCGCGTGCGGGTGCCGCTGCGGGCGCGGCAGGCGCTGCTCGTCCCGGAAGTCGCCGTGGGCGCCGATCAGGCGGGCCGCTATGTGCTGACGGTCAACGCCGACGGCATCGTCGAGCAGCGCCGGGTAGAGCTCGGGCAGACGACGGGCGACATGCGCGTGATCGAAAGTGGGTTGAAGCCGGACGAGCGGGTGATCGTAGCCGGCATCCTCGACGCCGTGCCGGGCCAGAAGGTCGATCCGCAGCTGCAGGCGCCGAAGTCCGAGGCCGCCGAGCCGGCCGGATCGCAATAGCGTAGCGTCATGATCTCGAAATTCTTCATCGAGCGTCCCGTTTTGGCGAACGTACTCGCCATCCTCATGGTGGTGATCGGCGCCGTCGCGCTGATGCGGCTTGCGGTCGCGCAATATCCCAACGTGGTGCCGCCGACCATTTCCGTCACCACGCGCTACCCCGGCGCGAGCGCGCGCGCGGTGGTCGACACCGTCGCGCTGCCGATCGAGCAGCAGGTCAACGGCGTCGACGGCATGAT
>JAFAHL010000249.1 GCA_019237215.1 Hyphomicrobiales bacterium
AAGCTCGGTGCGCGCATATGGATCGCGCGCATCATGGTGACCTGGGGGCTCTTGTCGGGAGCTACCGTGTTCTGCACCGGCCCGTACAGTTTTATGACTGTGCGCTTCCTGCTCGGTCTCGCGGAGGCCGGGTTCTACCCAGGCCTCGTGCTGTTTTTCACCTACTGGTTCCCAGACCGGCACCGCGCCCGCATTGTCTCGGGCTTCACCCTGGCGCTGCCGGTCGCGGTGGCGGCCGGCGCGCCGATGTCGACCGGGATCATGGAACTCAACGGCCTGTTAGGCCTCGCCGGCTGGAAATGGATGTACCTGCTCGAAGCAATCCCGACGATCATTCTCGGCATCGTCGTGCTCATCTATGTGACCGATCGGCCCGCCCAGGCGCGGTGGCTCAGCGACGAGGAACGCGCTTGGCTCACCTCGACGATCGAACAGGAATGTCGCCAGATCGAGGCACATCGCAAGGTCGGCTTGCTGCAGTCGTTCTGGGAACCCAAGGTCCTGCTGCTGGCATTGAACTATTTGGGGATCGTGACTGCCAGCCTCGGAATGCTGATCTTCCTGCCGCAGATCGTCAAACAGCTGGGACTCACCAACATGCAGGTCGGCTGGGTAACCATGATCCCCTACGCCTGCGGCGCCATCAGCATGCTGACCTGGGGTGCGATCTCCGATCGGATGGGTGAGCGGCGGTGGAACCTCTGTCTGGCGTGCATTGTCTCCACCATCGGCCTCGTCATCGCTGGCCTAACCGTCGGCACAGTGTGGTCCCTGGTCGGCATGTCGATCGCCGCGATCGGATTCTACGGCAGCAAGGGACCATTCTGGTCAATGCCGCCGATGTTCCTCACCGGCATGGCAGCCGCCGCGAGCATCGCCTGGATCAACTCGCTGGGAAATCTAGGTGGCTTTTTTGGCCCGTCCATCGTCGGTTGGGTCAAAGACGTAACTGGCAGCTTCGCCGGCGGACTCTATGCACTGGCAGCGTTCGCGCTGATGGCCGCTGTGGTCTCGGCCCTGTGGCTCCACATCCCGCGCCGCATAGCGGTCCCGAAGGCCGTGGCCGCGGCGTGAGCAAATCGCTACAGGGCGCTGCGGCGGCGCAGAATTGGCCGAACCATCCCTTGACTATGGTGGTTCCCTTCGCGACGGGTCGCCTGATAATGACCGAATGGTCGCTTTCGAGGAAAGCGGACGCGCGCGGACCCGCAGAAGACATAGTGGCACGGGTAGAAAGCCACCTGCGCAGCGCTCGATCTAACTGTGTCCAATGTAGTCCATCCGCCCACCGTCCACCGTGAGCACCTGTGCCGTAATCCACCCTGACTCCGGTGAAGCCAAGAACACCACCGCATTGGCAACGTCCTCAGGTTCACCGATGCGGTCCATCATCGCGCGTGCGGCGAAGCTTGCCTCCGTCCCCGGCCAGTCCGCTGCGCCGCGGCCGCGCTGCGTCATCTCGGTGCGAACGAAGCCTGGCGCCACGGCATTCACGGTGATGCCGTGCTGTCCCAGCTCCAGGGCAAAGCGCCGCGTGAGACCCACCACCTCGGCCTTCGTTGCCGCGTAGAATGCATTGCCAGACAGCGCGGTGCCGATCGCCGCGATCGAGGCCAGATTGACAATCCGCCCGTAGCGCCGCGCCCGCATGCTCCCCATCACTGCGCGCGTGGCATGGATCACGCCATCCACGTTTACTTGGCGCATGCGCGCGACCTGCTCCCGGTCGTAGGTGTCCAGTGTGCCCTGCCAAGCCACGCCGGCGTTGTTCACCAGGATGGTCACCGGACCCAGTTCTGCTTCGGTGCGGGCGACCATCGCCTCGACCGCAGCCGAGTCCGCAACGTCTGCCCCCACCGCGATAGCCCGTCCGCGCGCGGTCGCAATCTCGGCAACGAGCGCCTCGGCCGCATCGGCATGGACAGCATAGTTCACGCACACGGCGGCGCCCCGTTGCGCCAGGAGCCGCGCCGTTGCTCGGCCGAGGCCGCGGGCGCCGCCCGTCACCACCGCCACTTGGTTGCCCCAGTCCATCACGTTCCCTCTTCAAAGGCTGGTCGCCATGTCGGCCAGCCGCCTCTTTCACAAACGGTGGTTCTCGCGCCGCGGTGCCCGAGAGCTGTCGCCGGGTTCTCGCCGCCGTGCTGAAAGGCTAATCCCATACAAATCGATCGATGCCACCCTTCTCCTGCGTGCGCACAAGGAGACGGCCGGTTGCGTGCGTGCGCCTGGAGGACGGCGAGGCGTCGCGCTGCCGGCAAAACCCCTTTCGCGGCCTCGCCATCAATGCGTAATCTCGCGCCTGAAGCACAAGGAGGAAAGCATGAGCGAAGTCGACGGCGCGACCCTGATAGCGAGGAGCCTCAAACAGCAGGGCATCGATCACCTGTTCGGGGTCGTCGGGTTTCCGGTCACCCCGATTGCCGCAGCCGCGCAGAAGGAAGGCGTTGCCTATATCGGCATGCGCAACGAGCAGGCCGCCTCCTACGCGGCGCAGGCCTACGGCTATCTGACCGGTCGCCCCGGGGCCTGCATTGTTGTGACCGGCCCCGGCGTGGTGCACGGTCTCGCCGGCCTCGCCAATGCCCAGCAAAATTGCTGGCCAATGATCCTGTTTGGCGGCGCCTCGGAGACCTATCGCGGCGGCATGGGCGCATTCCAGGAAGAGCGCCAGGTGCTGATCGCCTCGCCGTTCTGCAAATTCGCGCACGGTATCGAGAGCGTCCAGCGCATCCCCTATTATGTCGAGATGGCAACGCGGAACGCGATCTATGGCCGCCCCGGCGCTACCTATCTCGACGTGCCCGACGACATCATCACCGGCAAATGCGACGTCGACAAAGTCGTCCAAGTCGACCGTGCGCCCGACCCGCCGCGCATGGTGGCGCCGATGGAGAACATCGAGGCGGCGCTGAATCTGCTCCAACGGGCCGAGCGGCCGCTCGTTCTCATCGGCAAGGGCATGGCCTGGTC
>JAFAHL010000320.1 GCA_019237215.1 Hyphomicrobiales bacterium
CTCTGAGACCAGGAGGAGCACATGGCACCGAAATCAAATAAGTCATTCGCCAAGGCCACGACGAAGCTCGGGCTGGCAACGGCCATCGCGGCTCTTTTGTTCACCGCAGCCCCCATCACTGGCGCGGTTGCTGACGTTCAAATCAGCTCGGCACGTGCGGCGGCCCTTCAGCAGTGCAACCGCTTGGCCTCACGATTTCCGCTACACGATTGGGGCAACACCCAAATCCAACTGTATCGGTCCTGCATGGCCCAACATGGCCAACAAGAGTGATTGGCCAAGCGCGTCACAGTTAATTGATCGCAAATGGGAATGATGCGAATTCTGGCTTTGCGCGATTGGGATAGGTTGTGATGGAAGAACGCTATGCACCTGCGCACCGCGCTGTCGCGATTATCAAGATGGAGGACCGATCATGACAAAGCTCGCTATGCTTGGAATTATCGGCGGGGCCGCAATGTTGACTGCGGCGCCCCTCTCGCTTCAATGGTCGCAAAAGAACGTGGCGCTATCGCTCGATAGCGCCAAAGCTGAAACTGCGACGAGCGCTGCAGGTGTCAGCCGAAGGGCTCACCGAAGGGCAAATCGCCGCGCAGCTTACGCAACGGCAGTGGCTGGATCGGCTGGATACGGCTACAGCTCGCTGGCCGACTGCGGCGGCGCCTACTTGGCTTACGGAACAAGCGCCGTCGCACCTTGCGGCCAGTACAGCAGCAGCTACGCCATAGCTGAAGAGCGTCTAAAATCAGGCTACAGCGTCCCACCGAACAGTTATTACGGACCGTCCAGCTACTACTACCGGCGGCCGTGATTTCTACTGAGGCTGCCCGCCGCGTTGGTCTTGGTCATTTGCGCCGCGCCCGGCGTGCGATGCAGATGGCCGAGCACCCGGCCATCCAATAATTGCGGACTTAACGGACCCGGCCAAGACTAACGGACCAAGCCTAACGGAACCGGGGTCGCCCATTCTCAAATGGGCGCCGCCGTTTGCGCATCCGCCTGCCGCAGCGGGTGCTCCGACGCGAATGCGTCGATCTGCATGCAGGCATCGAGGATACGCCGCGCGGTCGGATAAGGCGCCGGATCGCTGTCGCACAGCATCTTGGCGCTGGTGAGATGCGCGACCAGGCAGATATCGGCGATGGTCGGCCGATCGCCGCAGCAGAAGCGCCCGGTGCGCGGGTCGCGCGCCAGCACGTCCTCGATCGCGCGGCTGGCGAGATCGAGCCAATGCCTGAGCCACTTTAGTCGCGCCGGCTCATCGAGATGAAGCTCCTGCTCGAGATATCTTCGCACGCGCGGAACGATAAAGGGATGCGCGTCCATCGCCGGCATCTGAGCAAGCGCCCGCACATGCGCGCGTGCGCGCAAGTCCACCGGCAGGAGCGGCGGTTGCGGATATTTCTCCTCGAGGTATTCGAGGATCGCAAGCGATTGCACCAGCGGCGGGCCGTCGCCGTCGAGCAGCGTCGGCACCACCATCTCCGGATTGAGCGCCCGATAGGTTGGGTCGAACTGGTCGCCCTTGAGCAAATCGAGCGCAATCGTTTCGGCGACCAGTCCTTTCAGGCGCAGCGCGATGCGCACGCGAAATGACGCCTGCGATCGCCAGTAGGTGTAAAGCTTCATGCGGTGCGCGTTCCCGTTATGATGTCCTCAAGGCCGCCGTGCATGGCGTCGAGCCGCTATCCAACGATCGTCGTGAGGAGGATACCCGATATGGCCGTCAGAATTGAGAAAGATGGACCGGTATGGACCGTGATTCACGACCGGCCCGAAGCCCGCAACGCCATGGACCCCGAAAGCGCGGATGCGCTGACAGCCGCGTTTCTTGAATTCGACGCCGACAAGGATGCCTGCGTCGCGGTCTTCTACGGCGCGGGCGGGGCGTTTTGCGCGGGCTGGGACCTCAAATACGTCAGCACGCTCGACGCCGATTATCCGCTGGGCGAGCTCGACATCTCGACTGCGCGGCCGCGCGGCAATGGCGGGGAAATTCCGCGCGGACCGCTGGGGCCCTCGCGGCTCGAGCTGGACAAGCCGGTCATCGCCGCGATCGAGGGCCCGGCCGTCGCCGGCGGGATGGAGCTGGGGCTGTGGTGCGACTTCCGGGTGATGGCGCAAGGGTCTTACTTCGGCGTCTATTGCCGCCGTTGGGGTGTGCCGCTGATCGACGGCGGAACCGTGCGGCTGCCTCGAATCGTCGGCCAGGGCCGAGCGCTCGAGATCATTCTCACCGGGCGAAAAGTGCCCGCCGAGGAGTGCTTGACCATCGGCTTGTGCGAATACGTCACCGCCAAGGGCGGCGCCCGTGCGAAAGCGGAGGAGCTCGCGCGCGAGATCGCCCGCTTCCCGCAGGTTTGCGTGCGCGCCGATCGGCGCTCCGCCATCAGGAGTCACGGGCTTGGCGTGCGCGAGGCGCTGATTCAGGAATGGTACAACGGGCGCGAAGCGCTGATCGCGGACGGCGTTGCGGGCGCGAGCCGGTTCAAGGACGGCCTCGGTCGGCACGGCGACTTCAACAAGATTCGGTGATTGTGTCGAACGAAACCTCGATGATTTGAGCTTGTAACCAAATTTCAGATGGTTTCGAATTTTGGGATAGCATGGGGAAATGGCGATGGCGAGGACGCTCGTATCATCCGGCTCCAACTTCGAGACGGATGTCGGCTATTCACGCGCCGTCGTCGACGGAGATTGGATTTTCGTGTCCGGCACGACCGGCTTCGACTACGCGACGATGACAATTGCCGATGACGTCGTCGCTCAATGTGAGCAGTCGATGCGCAACATCGCGTCGGTGCTGTCGCAAGCCGGCGCGTCGATGGCCGACATCGTGCGCGTGCGCTACATATTGCCAAGGCGCGAGGATTTCGAGCCGTGTTGGCCGGTGCTGAAGGAGTATCTGGGCGATGTAAGGCCTGCTGCGACGATGATCCAGGCGGGCCTGTTCGATCCGCGCATGAAGATCGAGATTGAAGTGACCGCGCGGCGCAGAGCCGAATGAGCCTCCCCCGCCGCACATTCCTGCGTCTGGCCGCGGCCGCCGCCGCGCTACCGGCCGCGTCACGCGTCGCTTGGGTGCAAAGCTATCCGTCGCGGCCGGTGCGGTTCGTCGTCGGCTTTGCGCCCGGCGGCGGCGGCGACCTCGCCACGCGCCTGATGGCGCAGTGGCTCTCCGAGCGGCTCGGGCAGCAGTTCGTG
>JAFAHL010000548.1 GCA_019237215.1 Hyphomicrobiales bacterium
GCCGGCACCCAATAGGTGCCGTCCTCGGCGAACAGCTCCATCCATTCGCGAAAGCGCCGCTCGTCGAGCAGGCGTGCTTCCTGGATCAGGAACGTCTCGAACGCCGCGCGATCGATGCCGGCAGCGGCCGGCGGCGCGGGAGCGCGCGAGGCGGTCATGCCGCCTCGCGCATATAGCCGAGCCAAGCCTTGTATTGGGCGCGCACCACCATCTCGTGGGTGGCAAGCGCGCGCGTGGCGTTAAGCTCGCGATCCGCCTCCTCCTCGCCCAGGCCGCGCGAGATATCGACCCAGTCCGTTGCACAGCTGCGCAGCCCCTTCTGCGCGCGTGCGAAGGACTCAAGATCGTCGGTCTGCACGAACGACGACGCCGAGTGCGTCACGTTGAGCAGGCGGATATTGCCGAAATTCATCGCCGTCGGCGCGCCGACGAGACGAATGGGATAGATCGTGACCTCGGTGCGGTCGACCGCAACCGGCTTGATCACGCGCACGTGGATGTTGAGCCCCATGATCGACATGTTGGGATAGATCAGCGAATTATGCAGGCGCGGGGTGAGAATCTGTTGCGTCCGCTCGGCGCCGACCTTCTCCGCCAGCACGCGCTTGTATTCGTCGAAGGCCCGGCTCGAGCGCTTGCCCTCGTCGAGCGAGGTGTTGCTGGTCCAGCCATGGCCGCTGCCGGCGATGTAGCTCTTGCGCTCCTTCCACGACGCCGCCGTTTGGGTCTTTTCGGCTTCGACGACGGTCGCGCCTTGCCGGTCACCCTCACGGCGCGCGAATTGAACGCCCTGCTTGTTGATCGTCGAAGCGTGGCCGAAGGGCACGTGATAGGAGTCGAGCACGTTCTCGACCTGGAGCTTCCAGTTGCCGTTGTAGGCGTAACGGTGCATGCCGGCGTCGAGCGCGAGGGCGCCGTCGGGCGCGCGGTCGACGAGATCGTCGATATTGCGCTTCATCGGTCCGATATGGTCCTCGAAACTTGAACCTTTCGCTGCCAGGCTGGCGAACACGAAGCCGCGATATTCGCCGACGCGCGGCGCCCGCGCGAGGCCGAACGCCGCCTTGTCGAAATCGGCGGCGCAGCCCTCCGGTACCGGCACCGCGGCGAGGCGGCCGTCGGTGTCGAAGCTCCAGCCGTGATAGCAACAGGTCAGCCGCGCGGCGTTGCCCTTGCGCTCGTTGATCACCTTGGCGCCGCGGTGGGTGCAGCGGTTGAGCAACACGTTGATACTGCCGTCGCGGTGGCGGACCATGATCACGGGCTGGCGGCCGAGCTCGGTGGTGACGTAGTCGCCGGCGTGCGGCACCTGGCTCTCGTGACCGACGAACAGCCAAGCGCGGCCGAAAACGCGCTCCATCTCGAGTTCGAACAGCTCGGGATCGGTGTAGACGCTACGATGCACGCGACCGGGCTCGATCAGCCGCGCGATCTCGTGTCCGTTGCGCATGCAATGCTCTCCAAATGCCCGAAGTCGGCTTCGCCCTCATTGCGAGGCGCGCACCTACCCGCCGCGCGCCGCAAGCCAAGGTCGGCGCGCGTGCGTTTTCAGGGATAAGGCTGCAGCGCGCGTCACTCCGCCGCCTGGTGGGCGTAGCGCTGCACGTCCGTGTTGACGAGATCGAGCGGCGAAGCGGTCTCCTCGAGCATGCCCCAGCTCTTGAGCCAGTCGTAGGTGCGCTGCATCTCCTCGAGCGGGATCGGCGCGGGATCGCAGACCACGAGGCGGCTTTCGCGCAGGTCTTCCACCTTCAACGCCGCAATTTCCGGATCGCTCTTGGCGTAGTAGTCGATGAAATAGTGCAGATAGGCGCGCTTGTCGGCGTTGATGCGGCGCACCGCCTCGCGTACCGCGCGGTTGAAGGCGGCGTAGGTTTCCGCGTCCACCCGCTCGGACGCCACTTCGGTGCCGTGGAAGAATGCGGTGCAGATGGTGCGGCAGCCCTTCTTCTCCGCCAACGTGATGTGCGGCTCGGTCAACGTGGTGGCCTCGATTTCGCCCTTCATCAGCGCGTCGAGCCGGTAGCGTGAGCCGTTGGGCGCGCGGCAGAGCTTGATCTCCTCGCGAGGCAGGAAGCCTTCCAGCATGTGCAGCGCGATGTAGTGGGTGCCGAAATAGAACGGCACGCCGATGGTGCGGCCGGCGAGCTGTTGCGGCGTGAACACCGGCGAGTCCGGCGCCACCACCAGCGCCGAGTAGGCGACGATGGCGCGGCGGCCGAGCTGGCGGCTGCCGGTGCCCGTGTCCTGGACCCGGCAGTAATTGCCCCATTCGCAGGCGTTATACATGTCCGCCTTGCCCTGCTCGAACAGCTTGCCGTGGCTGGCGAAGGGGTCGACCCCTTTCGGGCTGGTCACGTGGGTCTCGACTTTTTTCTCGACCCCCTTCTCGCGGTCGGCCCACTCGACCTGGAGCCCTTCTTTCTCGAACAGTCCCTCGTCATAGGCGACGAGCTCAGGCAGTCCCTGGAACGGCGCCGTGGTCTCCAAGATAAGCTTTTTCATGGGCTTGGCCTCCGAGGCTCGGGCTTCGTGATCGCGCCGGCGCAGCGCTTGGGCCGCGCGGCGGCGCTTGCCTTATGAAGCTTAGTTGAATACGACTGGGCGCCGGCGTCAAGCGCCCAATGGTAGGATTGTTCAACAATGGCCTACAGCCCCGCCCCGATCCGGCGTGACAGCGTGATCAGCCAGGCGGCGCAGGAAATCTGCCGCGTCATCGAGGCCGAGCGGCTGAGCCCTGGCGAGGCGCTGCCGCCGGAGACGCGGCTCTCGGCGCTGCTCGGCATCAGCCGCAACTCCGTGCGCGAGGCGCTGCGCGTGCTGCACGGCCTCGGTTACGTCGAGAAGGCGGCGGGACGGCGGGTCGTGGTCACCGCCGCCGCGCGCGGCGGCAAGAGCATGTTCGACGAAAGCGTGCTGCTCGAAGCCGCGCCGATCGCGAACGCGGTGCGCTCGCATATCGCGCAGACCTGCGCGGAACTCGCCGCCGAGCGCCTCACGGCCGCGGAGCTCACCGAACTCGAACAGGCGCTGGCCGCGCTCGAAGCGGCGATCGCGCGGCAGGATCTCGCCGCCGCCAAGAGCGCGCACGACGCCTTTCACGGGCTGTTCTTGGCGGGCGCGCGAAATCCGCTATTGGTCGCCATGTTCAATCAGGCGCAAGTGGCCAGGCTCTCGAACGTCTCGCCCGAGCACAAGAGTTTCTACGACCCGCGCCACCTTGCGCACCACCGCGCGCTTCTGCGCGCGCTGCGAAAGCGCGATGCGCGCGCCGCCCGCGCCGTGGTGCGAAAGCATTTCCAGAGTCTCGGGCTGATGCTCGAATTCGTGTCGCGGACGCGCCGCAAGCCCGCGCAGGTGCTCTCCCTGGTGCCGCGGTCGCGCGGCGCGACGCGCTGACGCAACGCCCGCGCTGTTGCTACGGCCGCGGGCGCAGCCGCTGGATCTGCAATTGCGCCAGGAACGGCACCAGGGGATGCGCCCCCATTTTCACGATCGAGGCCAGGTCGAGCTTGATCAGCGCCTCGCGCTGATCGGGGGAAAGCTGGAATTTGTCCGCGAAGGCCGGCGCGTCGGCGATGTATTGCGCGCGCAGCTCGGCGTCGTGGGCGAGACCGTGGAGCGCCGATGTGAGCTCGACCAGCTCGGGCTTGATCGCCGGGTAGTGCGCGGCGCGATGCGCCTCGTCGTGTCCGCCGGTCCAGGCCAGCGAGGCGTAGTTGTGATGCCAGCTCGGATCCATGGACACGATATCGGGCTTGCGCTCGCCCAACGCGCCGGCCGCGCAGGCCCAGCAGCGCAGCTCGATATTGCCGGTGTCGTCGAGCTCGGTCTCATCGTAGCCGATCAGCGATTTCAGGTTTCCGCTCTTGAGCTTTTCGAGCGCGCGGGTGTCCCAATCGAGCTCTGGATTGGAATAGCGGTCGGTGCCGGGAAAATGCGACATGCCGCCGCTCGCCAGCACCACCGTCTTGAGGCCGAGCGCCGTGACCGTGCGGGCGACCGCCTGCCCGAAGGCGTAGCAGCGCTCCATGGTGGGCTGCGGCGGCAGATAGGCGTTCACGTAGATCGGCAGCACGGGGTCGGTATGACCGAGATGCGTCAGCGGAATTCCGATCGCGTAGTCGATCTTGGCCGTGCTGGTGAAGGCGGGATCGAAATTCTGCCGGTAGAGCTGGCGCACGATCTCGAAACCGATCTCGCTTGGAATCTTCCAGTGGAATTTGCGGCCGGCGAAATCGCCGCTCGCCTCGCCGCCAACATGAACGGTAAACGGCGGCGCCGTGGTGTGGAAGAATTGCTCGGCGTGATCGTTGGAGAAGATGATCCAGAGGTCGGGCACTAGCGCGCGCAGCTTCTTGCCGACATCGGCCGCCACTTCCCGCACGTGCTCGACGTTCTTCTTGTCTTCGGTATCGGGCATGGTGAAGAACTGAGGCGCATGGGGCAGCATGGCGCCGCCGATCACGGTCGACATCATGACGTTTCTCCTTGGCAGATTCCGATACGGGCGAACTTGGCTCGCATCAGGCCGCGTCGCGCCCCAAAAATATCGCGCAACACCGGGTACAACAAGGCGACCCTTCACAGCCGAAAAAGAAGCAAGTACGCTTCGCCGAAGACTTGAGTTTGCGTTCCGCTGCCTTGCGCCCATCCCATCCCAGCGCAAAACCGGTGAGGAGGCCCCGATGGTGGAGGTGCCGATAACCATTGCGTGCGGCAATTACGACCGCACGCGCGCGCTCAGGGACGGCCGCGTCAAGGTGGAAGGCTGCGAGGTCACCTACCTGCCGCTTTATCCGGAAGAGATCTTCTTTCGCGCCTTCCGCTACCAGGAATTCGACGTCTCGGAGCTTTCGTTCTCGAGCTACATCCGCACGGTGGCGGCGGGGAATTCGCCCTATGTCGGCATCCCCGCCTTCGTGTCGCGCCTGTTCCGGCATTCCGGCATCTACGTGCGCGCCGATGCCGGCATCCGCGCGCCGGCCGACCTCAAGGGCAAGCGCATCGGATTGCCGGAATATCAAATCACCGCCGTGGTCTGGATGCGCGGCATGCTGCAGCACGAATATGGCGTGCTGCCGACCGAGATCCATTGGCGCAGCGGCGGCCAGGAGGAAGCAGGGCGCGGCGAGCGCACGCCGCTTAAACCGATTGCGGGGCTTGACCTCAAACCGATCGGCAAGGACCAGACCCTCGTCGGCATGCTCCGCGACGGCGAGCTCGACGCGTTGTTCACGGCGCGGGCGCCGTCATCGTTCCTGCGCGGCGAGCCGCACATCAAGCGCCTGTTCGCGAACACGCGCGAGGCCGAGCAGGCCTACTACAAAAAGACCTGCATGTTCCCGCTCATGCATC
Organism: Hyphomicrobiales bacterium; assembly: GCA_019237215.1. Classification (GTDB taxonomy): domain Bacteria; phylum Pseudomonadota; class Alphaproteobacteria; order Rhizobiales; family Xanthobacteraceae; genus VAZQ01. Next base: position 5,359 of record JAFAHL010000548.1, read on the forward strand.
TCATCGGCATCCGCAAGGAACTCGTAGCGAAATATCCATGGTTGCCGTCCAGCGTCTACAAGGCGTTCTGCGAGGCCAAGGCATTGGCCATGACCGATCTCCTCGACATCAACGCCCTGATGGTGACGCTCCCCTGGCTGATCGCGGAAACGCAGGAAACCATGGCGATCATGGGGAACGACTTCTGGCCTTACGGCATCCAGGAGAACATGCGCGAGATCACGGCGTTGACGCAGTACGCCCACGAGCAGGGCTTGATCGATCGCAAGGTCACCGTTGAGGAGCTGTTCCATCCTTCGATGTTCGAGATTTCGAAAGTCTGATATCGGATCCACCTGTCGTCCCCGCGAGGGGCACCCCGCGACGCTGGCGTCGCGGGGACCCCGTTGCGGGGACCGATATTCCAGAGGCGGCGCTTATGGGTCCCCGCGTTCGCGGGGACGACGGTGAGTGGTGTGATGCCGAGTCAATCGGCCGTATAGTGCGATCCTCTGGAGCGGATGATGCAGCACGCTGATCGGGTGATCGTGGTCGGCGCCGGGCCCGTGGGGGCGGTGACGGCGCTCGCTTTGGTCAAGAAAGGCATCCCGGTCACGCTCCTCGAGGCCGAAGCGGAACCGCCGGAGGATCAGCGCGCCGCCACCATCCATCCGCCGACCGTGCAAATGCTGGCCGAGCTCGGGCTCAAGGATGAAGCCTTTGCCGAAGACGCCAGCGGCGGAATGCTCTCGCCGGTCTTCCACTTTCGCGACCGCGTCAGCGGCGAGCTCGTCGCCGTGTTCGACCTTGGTCTGCTCAAGGGCGAAGTGCCCTATCCGTTCGTGGTGCAGTGGGAGCAATACAAGCTGGTGCGGGCGGCAAAGCCGCATATCGAGGCAAGCGGCCTCGCCGAGGTCCGTTTTTCCACCAAAGTCACGGGTCTCGAGCAGGGCGCCGACCACCTCGATGTGACCATCAGCAACGCCGCCGGCGAGACCGAAAAACTTTGCGGCCGCTACGTCATCGGGGCCGATGGCGGGCGCAGCACCGTGCGGCGGTTGGCGGCAATCGAATTCGAGGGTTTCACCTGGCCCGAGCGCTTCATCAAGATCGGCACCAGCTTCGACTTCGGCGCGACCGGCCGCGGCTTTTGCACCCGCAACTATTTTTCCGACCCGAACGAATGGCTCAACCTGTTCAAGGTCAAAGGCAATGGCCCGCCCGGAATCTGGCGCGGCATCATGCCGGTTCCGCCGGAGGAATCCGACGAACAGGCCCTGAGCATGGAAGGCATCCAGCGCCGCCTGCAGGGCATCCACCCCAGGGAGGGCGGATACGAGATCCCTTATCACGCGCTCTATGCCGTGCATCAGCGGGTGGCCGCGACCTTCAACAAGGGCCGCGTGCTGCTCGCCGGCGACAGCGCCCACGTCAACAATCCGATCGGCGGCATGGGTATGAACGGCGGCATTCACGACGCGATCAATCTCACCGCCAAGCTCGCCGACGTCTGGTTCGGCCGCGCCGAGCCCGATGTGTTCGACCGCTACACGCGCCAGCGGCGCAAGGCGCAAGTCGACTACGTGCAAGCGCAGACGATCCAGAACAAGAAATCGCTCGAGGAAAAAGACCCGACCATCCGCCGCAAGCATCTCGACGAGCTGCGGCGTATCTCGCAGGACGTGAAGCTGCACAAGCGGTTCCTGTATCGGGCCGCGCTCATCGACAGCCTCAATTCGGCCAATGCGGTGCAGTGAAGACCGACCGGGCTGATTGGCTCGGCGTATGACTCACTTGAGCGCGTCGCCCCACTTCTCATCGATCGCCCGCGCCTCCGCCAGCGAGAGCGCCGACGTCGGCGGGAATTGCTCGATCCACGCGAACGGCCGACACGCCTCGATGATCATCTTCGAATGCGAGGTGACGCCGCGTGCCTTGTCGTCCGCCGAAATGCGCGGATCGAGCGCCGAGCTCCAGGCGTTGCGGACGATGTCGATTTGCTCCGACGGCTCGCAACGCGTGGCCACCGCCCACATGACGTCGTTGAGATTGGACGGATCGATATCCTCGTCCACGACGACGACCAGTCGCGCCATGTAGCTGTGAGCGGCGGCGGCGAGGGCGGCGCGCTTGGCATGGCCATCGTAGCGCTGCTTGAGCGCGACCACGGTCATGAGCTGCGAGACGTGTTGCCAGGCGCCCACCACGTCGGTGACGCCGGCGGCGTCGAGATTCTGCCAGATCGTCGCGGCGCGGAACGGTAGCCCGAAATGAAAGCGCGGCGGCTTCATCGGCGGCGATCCCAATAGAATCGGATCGCCGCGATGATGGACCGCGCTCACGTCCATGACCGGCGCCGGCCGTGCCTGCGAAGCGTAATAGCCGGTGAATTCTCCGAACGGTCCTTCCGGCAGCGTGACCTCGCTCATCGGCAGGAGATGGCCTTCGAACACGATCTCGGCGTACGCCGGGATCGGAAGGCCGGTCAGCGGCCCGGGGTGGACCTCGATCGGTGCGCCTTTGATGGCGCCGGCGAATTCGTATTCCGATTGTCCCGCCGGCAAATACTCAAAGCCGGCGACGAACAGCGCCGGATCCTCGCCATTGACGACCGCGAGCGGACAGGGCTTGCCCTGCTCCCAGTATTTCCTGGCGATGATGGCGCCGTGCCGGCCGCCATGGTCGAACTGCACGGTGACTTTGTCTCGGCTGTGCACCTGGACGCGGTAGATCGAGGCATTGATCCAGCCGCCGTCGGGATCGCGCATGATCACGATCGAGCCCGAGCCGATGAACGGGCCGCCGTCGTGGCGATGCCAGATCGGCGCCGGAAACCTGGCGAGGTCGACGTCCTTGGCGCTGATGGTGTGTTGCAGGAAGGCGGCGTCCTTGACCACGGCGGGCGCGCGCGGCTGCAACGTCTTGCGCTTCTCCATCCAGACCTTGAGCGCGTCGAGCGGCCGCAATCCCGGATCGATGCCGAGCGCGAGCGCGGCGCGTTGCGGGCTCGTGGTGGCGTTGGTGAAGATGCGAAAGCCGCGTGGAAATCCCTTGATACCGTCGAACAGAAGGGCCGGGCCATCGGTCCGCCCCGCAGCCACCTCGGTAATGGCGCCGATCTCGAAGCGAGGGTCCGCCCCTTCGATGCGCCGCAGGGCGCCGAGCTTGTCGACGAGCTCGATGAATTCGCGCAAGTCCTTGTACATTCGCTTCGCCCCTGCCGCGCTCGATGCGCGCGCAGGATAGCAGCCTGCGCGCCTTGTGGTCAGGCGCGGTTCCTCGCTATTCTTTGTCACCCCGATGGCTCAAGAAGGACAGAGGTCATGGCCAAGCTTCGCCACATCGCGCTCATCGTTCCCGATCCGGAAAAGGCCGCCAAGTTTTTCGAGGACGCCTTCGACATGAAAGTGGCGGGCAAGGCCCGGCGTGGGCTCTACGTCTCAGACGGCACCGTCAACGTCGCGCTGCTCAAGCAGGAAGGCGACGAGAAGGTCGGCATCTACCACTTCGGGATGTGGGTGGATGATCTCGACGAGGCGGAGAAGAAGGTCGTGGGCGCGGGCGGCAAGTATCTTGCCGGCCGGCCGGAGCCGGCGGCTCCTGGCGCCACCGCGCACTCCTACTACGAGGCCAAGTACAAGGATCCGCTCGGCATCGTGTTCGACCTCACCCACACCGGCTGGGTCGGCGCCGTGAAGAACGTCGTGGCCGCGAAGAATTGAGGTCGCGCGAGACGCGCGCAGTCTCGAGGCAGGCGCGGTCTCCCTCCGCCCGTGAGGGGGAGCGTAGCGTTGCGCGCTCCACGACTCCGAGATGGACAGCAGCACCTCCCAACGCGTGATCGTCGTCGGCGCCGGACCGGTGGGGCTTTGTCTGTCGCTCGCGCTGGCGCAAGCGGGCGTGCAGGTGTGCCTGATCGAAGCGCTGGGTGAGGAAAATTTCCTCGAACAGGTGCCGCGCGCCGGAACGAATCATCCCGCGACCTTGGAACTGCTCGAGCGCATCGGCCTCTACGAAAAGCTCGAGCCGCGTGGCATCATCGCGCCGCTTGTCCACTACTGGGATCGGCGCGAGAACCGGCTGATCGCGGAGTTCGATCATGGCGTCCTTAAGGACGACACGCGCTTTCCCTACGTGCTGCAATGCGAGCGCATCAAGATCGTCGAGGAAGCGCTCAGGCTGGCCAAGGCGCATCCCAATATCGAGGTTCGTCTCTCGACCGCCTTCACGGCATTCACGCAAGGCAGCGCCGG
>JAFAHL010000003.1 GCA_019237215.1 Hyphomicrobiales bacterium
CGCCCGCTCGCTTGCCCGGCTGGAAGGCGAGCTTGCGCGCCAGCGTCGCCAGCTCGCAGCCCTCGCAGTAGCGATTGTCCTTAAAATCGATCCAGTTGTGGGCATAGACGTTCTCGGTCGCAATGCCGTAGCGCTCCTGCAAGAACCGCACCAGCACCAGCCACGCTTGCTTCTGCGCGCGCGTTGCCGGCTTGGCCACGTCCGGGTAGTTGCCCACGAATTCCACGCCGATCGAGTTGGTCTTGATCACGTTGCGATAGGTCTTGGAATTGTCGATGTATTTGTTGTCGTTTCGATTGGCGCCGTCGCCGTGGGTCGTGGTCGCGGTCTCCGCCGTCGCCCAATAGACGGTGCCGTCGGTTTCCACCCATAACATCACGCCGCGCTTGGTGGGATTTTGCGCCTGCGCCAGCGCCATGCTTTTCGCCGAGCCGGCGGGCCCTTCGGTCTGGTGCACGATGATGTTGCGCCAGTTGTTGGCTTGCCCCGGCGAGCCGAGCGGATGCAGGTAGACGATGGTGAGCCCCGGGATCTGCGGCTCGCCAGACCCTCTGGCAAGCTCGCGAAAGCCTTCGGGGAGCGCGGGCGCGTCCGCGTCGTCACCGGTTTCTGCTTCCTGGGTGCCGACGGCAGCGGGCCGCGAGCGCGGCAGCGTGATCTTGTCGGGCGCGGCGGCCGATGAGCGAGCCGCCGGGCGCGTCGGCTCGGCGCAGGCAGCATTCGTCAGCGCCAAATGTGCGATGGGCGCGCCTGCCACGAGCAGCGCAAGCATCGCCAGGCGCGTCGCGCGTCGAGGACCATTGCATGTCAATCCCATTGCGGCGTTCCCGAGTAGGCGTAATCGACGATGCGTCCGTCGCGGTGTGCGAGCCGCGCGATCTCGGCCATCTCGGCCGGCAAGAGCTCGAAGTCGAAAATCGCGATATTTTCCGACAGCCGTTCGAGGCGGCTTGTCCGCGGGATGACCGCGATGCCCTGTTGCACCAGGAAACGCAGGCTCACCTGCGCCGCGGTCTTGCCGTGCGCCTTGCCGATGCGGGAGAGCACCTTGTCCCTGTTCACGCCGCCGCGGGCCACCGGGCTATAGGCCACGATCGCCATGCCGTGCCCTCGGCAGGCGGCGATCACCTTCGATTGGTCGATGAAGGGATGCAGCTCGATCTGGTTGCACGCGAGCGGCTCCGGCGCGAGCTTCACGGCCTCCTCGATGAGCGCGACGGTGAAGTTCGACACGCCGATATGGCGCGCAAGTCCCATGCGCTCTACCTTGCAGAGCGCGCCGAGCGTGTCGCGTAGCGGAACCTGCGGATTGGGCCAGTGCAGCAGGAGCAGATCGACCTGCGAGAGCCCCAACCGCTGCAGGCTCGCTTGAACGGAGCGCTCGAGGTCGCGGGGGGCAAAGTGCGACGGCCACACTTTCGTGGTCACGAACACCTCATCGCGCTTCACGCCGCAGACGCGCAGCCCCTCCCCCACCTCGCGTTCGTTGTCGTAGAGCTCGGCGGTGTCGACGTGGCGGTAGCCGAGCCGCAGCGCGTGCTCGACGACGCGCACGCAGGCGCGCCCGCGCAGCTCCCAGGTGCCGAGGCCGACGAGGGGAATGCGCGCGCCATGTGCTTCGACTACGCGCGCCGCAACGGACGTCACCACTTGCCTCCGTTTCCCTACCGCACCCGAACGACGCGCGGCTCCTGGATGCCCCGTCTTCGCCGGCCATGGCAACCGAATTTTCAGCCGCCGCGCGTCGTTGCGCGGCCGCTTCGCCGCGCAAGATTAGAACAATTCAATAATACAACACTTGCGCCGTGCCTTGCGAAGCCCTTCATATCGCTTGAGAGCCCACTGGACGGCGGACGTGATGCGCGGATTTGCAGCGGCAATCCTGCTGGCGGCGCTCGGCACGCCGAGCGCGCAAGCCCTCGCGCAGGAGTTCAACCTCGTGATCCGCGATCACAAGTTCGAGCCGCAGGAGCTGCGCGTGCCTGCGGGCAAGCGCGTGTCGATCTATGTCGCCAACGAGGATGCGACTCCGGAGGAATTCGAGAGCGCGACGCTCAAGGTCGAGAAAGTCATTCCCGGCAAGTCCAAAGGCCTGGTGCGCGTCGGACCGCTCGCCCCCGGCCGCTACGAGTTCATCGGCGAGTTCAACGCCGACACCGCCAAAGGCGTCGTAATCGCGGAATAGCAGCATGTTCGGCGCGCTCATCATCGTCTTCCGCGAAGTGATCGAGGCCGGTCTGATCATCGGCATCGTGCTGGCGGCGACGCGCGGCATCGACGGCCGCGGACACTGGGTCGCGGCCGGCGTGCTCCTCGGCGCGCTCGGCGCCGGCATCGTCGCCTTGTTCGCCGAGGCCATCGCCAACGCGTTCGAAGGTTCGGGCCAGGAATTGCTCAACGCCAGCGTGCTCGGCGCCGCGGTGGTGATGCTGATGTGGCACACGGTCTGGATGGCGCGCCACGGCCGCGAGATGGCGGTGGAGATGGCCGCGGTCGGCGCGGCGGTGAGCGCGGGCAAGCGGCCGATGACCGCGCTCGTCGTGGTGGTAGGACTTGCGGTGCTGCGCGAGGGTTCGGAAGTCGTGCTGTTCCTCTACGGCATCCTCGCCGGCGGCGCGTCGGGCTCCTCGCTTTTCATCGGCGGCGTGCTCGGGCTCGCGGTCGGGGCGGCGTTCACCGCACTGACCTACTATGGGCTTGTCAGCATCCCCGCGCGGCACATCTTCACCGCGACGACCGTGCTCATTGCATTGTTGGCAGCGGGGATGGCGGCGCAGGCGGTGCAATATCTCGACGCCGCCGGCGTGATCAACGTGCTCAGCCGCCAATTGTGGGACAGTTCGCCGTGGCTGCCGCAGGACGGCATCATCGGCCACGTGCTGCACACGCTCATCGGCTATACCGACCGCCCGACCGAGCTGCAGCTCATCGCTTATCTCGCGACGCTCACGGCCATGGCGGCGCTCGCGTGGCTCGCGGCGCCGACCCGCGCGAGGCGCGCACCAGCGTAAGGCTAGTGTCCCGATTCCGAAGTTCGCATCATTGTGCCGCGGCCTCGTTTGCGAACTTCGGAATCGAAGGACACTAGCAAGTTATTGGTCTAAGTGTGGCTTTGGTTCAGAAGTCCGCATTTCGGGCTGGCTGCAAGAATGATGCGGACTTCTGAACCGCCACACTAGCGCGATGTTCGGGCGGCCGCGTCCGGAACAGGCACGCGTCAGGTCCGCGGCTTCGCAGCACTGAGAACCGCAAAAGCGACCTCGGGCACCTCGTCGATCACCTTGAGCAACGCGCGGGCGGGGCCGCGGGGCGAGCGCTTGCCCTGCTCCCAGTTGCGCACGGTCTCGATCGGCACCCCGATGCGCGCGGCGAACTGCGCCTGCGTGAGCTTGGTGCGCGCGCGCACGCCGCGCGCGTAGGCGGCATCGGCGCTCGCCCCTCGCGCGGCCCGCGCCGCCGCGACCCAACCGCCGGCCGGCCGCCGCTCGCGCATCTGTTGGGCGATCTCCGCAAGCGGGCTCGGCAGCGCAGCTTCGCTTCCGTCGGGAAGAATCTCGACGATCCGGCCGTCGGCTTTGAGTCTGACCCGCAGCATGGCGGCCACAGGCCTACGTGATTCCCGTTGATCGGCCAAGAGGTTACATCACCCGTGCGATTGTTCACTGGCTGATAGGCTAGTGACCGAGTCATCCGGTGGGCTCCTAGGTCATTGGCCCATAGGCACGGCTGAAGCGACCAGGCGCAACGGCGTCGCCGTCATTTGAGCCCAAACCACAGGGTCGCGATGCCGAGGAACGAAAAGAACCCGACCACATCCGTCACCGTGGTCACGAACACGCCCGACGAAATCGCCGGATCGGCGTGGAAGCGATGGAGCGCGAGCGGCACCAGAATGCCGCCGAGCGCCCCTGCCACGAGATTGCAGATCATGGCCAGACCGATCACCACGCCGAGGTCGGCCACCTTGAACCACGCCGCCGCGGCCACGCCGGTAATGACGGCGAAGGCCAGGCCATTGACCACGGCGACGAGCGCCTCACGCAGAATGATGCGCGCGGCGTTGGCGCTCGACAATTCGTGCCGCGCCAGCGCCCGCACCACCACGGTCATGGTCTGCGTCGCGGCATTGCCGCCCTGGCTTGCTACGATCGGAGCCAACACCGCCAATGCCACCATTTTTTGCAGCTCGCCTTGGAACAGGCCGAGGACCGACGATGCCAGGAAAGCGGTAGCAAGATTGACCAACAGCCAATTGAAACGCCCACGCGCGATGAACCACACCGGGTCCGACAGCTCCTCCTCGCGCCCGACGCCGCCGAGGGCTCGAATTTCATCCTCGGCCTCCTGCTCGATCACGTCGACGATATCGTCGAAGGTGATGACGCCGACCAGCCGATCCCTTTCGTCGACCACCGGGGTGGCAACCAAGTCGTAGTGCTCGAACAGGCGCGCCACGTCTCCTTGGTCGTCGGTGACACGGACCGAGTGCATCTCCTCGTCGATCACATCGGCTATCGGTACCGGCCGTTTGGTGCGCAACAGCCGGTCGAGCGCAACCGTGCCCTGCAGCAGGCCGGCGGAACCGGCCACGTAGACCTCCCAGAAGCGGTCGGGCAGATCAGGCGTCTCGCGCAGATGGTCGATGGTGCGCCCGACCGTCCATGCCGCCGGCACCGCGATGAACTCGGTCTGCATGCGCCGACCGGCGGAGTTTTCCGGATAGAGCAAACTGCGCGCCAGCGCGACGCGCTCGGGCGGCGGGAGCCGCTCGAGAATTTCGGTCTGCTCGTCCTTCGGCAGGTCCGCGAGGATGGCCACGGCATCGTCGGAATCGAGCTCGCGCACGCCCGCCGCCACCGCGGCGGGCGGCAGTTCGGCGAGGATTTGCTCGCGGACGGTATCTTCGACCTCGGTCAGCGCCGTGAAGTCGAAGTCGCGTCCCATCAGCTTGACCAGCTTGGGACGCAGCTCGGGCTCGAGCGCCTCGATCAGATCGCCGACGTCAGCCTGGTGCAGATCGCCAAGGAGTTCGCGTAGCGCCGCGGAATCTTCCGTCGTGATCGCCTGGGCAACGCGCTCGACAAAATCCGCGCGTACCGCCCCCTCCTCATCGCGCAGCGCGGACGCGGACGCCGCCGCAGTCAGTTCTTTTTCTTCGAGCATCTGCGGCCTGCCGCAATGAATGGGAACGAATGCGTTGGGCTTCTACGCTGGGTATCCTAAGCTGACAATCTCACATGAGTTTGACACGGGCACCGATGGATCATGCTCTCGAGCGTTACGCGCTGCAGCCGGCGCGATCGCCGCAGGAATGGAGCGCCTATCATGCCATTCGCCGGGATGCGATCTTCAGCGCTCTGCTGCCGGACCAGGCCTATGACGAGCATGACCCGGACGAATTCCAGCATCGCCATCTTCCGCACGTGCTCGTCCGCGACGGCGAGATCATAGGCACGGTGCGCATCGACCTCCTCGGCGAGACCCAGGCAGGCTTTCGCCTGATCGCCATCCGCCGCGATTTGCAACGGCAAGGCCACGGCAGCGTTCTACTCAGGCTCGCCGAACACGCCGCGCGCAACCTCGGCAGGACCGAGATCGTCATCAATGCCCACCCGACGTCGCTGAGCTTCTATCTCGCCAATGGCTATCGCGAGGGTGAATGGCGCGACGCCAAGCCGATCCCGGCAAATCTCATT
>JAFAHL010000703.1 GCA_019237215.1 Hyphomicrobiales bacterium
AGATCTTCGAGGATGGGTTTGAGAATGTCGATCGGCACGATCATGTTGAGCGGCTCGGGCGTGCCGCTTTCGCGCACCTGCTGCACCTGCAGCGAGCCGATGCCCAAAAGTTCGCCCGCGCGTCCGATCATCGCCGTGCCGCCCCAAAACGGATGTGCTGGCGCGGTGAAGATCGCTTCATCGAGCACATATTCCCAATTGCCGGCGAACTCCTGCTTGGCGGCGATGCGCGCCACCACCGAATGCTTGCGGCCGCCTGCGCCGGCGACCACGACGGAATCGCCGACTTTGGCCGCCTTCGATTGGCCGATCGGCAACGCCGGCAGCTCGAGCCGCGCCAGCGCTTGGACCAGACCGAAGCCGGTCTCCTGATCGTAGGCCAAGACGTGACCGGGAACCGCGCGGCCATCCGCAAGATGCAGCCAGATCGTATCCGCCTCGGTGATGAGATAACCGATGGTGAGCACCACGCCCTCGCGGATGAGAACTCCGTTGCCGGTGCGTTCGGTGCCCAACGTCTCTGCGGTGAAGGCATCGGCGGGAATGATCGCGCGCAGCCCCACCAGCGAAGTCAGCGCGCCTTCGAGATCATAGGCGTAATTCTCCGGCTTGGGCTGGACGGCATGCGGCATCTCCCAATCGCTCGAGGATGACATCCAGTGCTCCCTTCGCTGCGGCGATGCTCCTGTCGCAGAACTCTATATCAACAACCGGCCCGCCTCATCGACTATCCTACCATCCGCGCGGTCGGAGAAAATGGGGTCGGCGCGCGGCCCACCAAACAATGACGACGGCCGCGGCGAGCGTTATGGTGCGGCGGGCGCCGAGCGGCGACGTCGCCAACCGAGTGTAGAGAGGCATGCGCGAGGACGGCAAGCGGCTCACCGACGTCATGGCGGCGATCGATGCCGCCAACGCGCTCGATCCCAACACGATCGAGGTCGACGGCCAGCCTCAGCCGGCCGAGCTCGCCTATGGACGGCGCATGAGCGAGACGCTCGCGCGTCTGGCGCCGCATGCGTCCGAGCACCTGCGCATCGCCGCGCGCGGACAGCATATCGAGCGATGGACCTCACCGCGCGCGAGCTATCCTGCGGGGCGCGTGGGTTATCTCAAGTGGCGCAAGGATCTGCAGGGATTTCACGCCCGGCGGATCGGCGACATCATGATGGCCGCCGGCTACGACGCCGGCGACGTTGAACGGGTCGGCGCGCTCGTCCGCAAGGAGCGCCTGAAAGCGGACCCAGATGCACAAATGATCGAGGACGTCGCGTGCGTCGTGTTCCTCGAGCACTACCTCGGCGATTTCCTCGCAAAAACGGATGAGCAGAAGCTTGCCGGAATCCTCGCCAAGACCTGGAACAAGATGTCGCCGCGGGGACGCGAGGAAGCCCGCAAGCTTGCCCTCCCCGCGCCCGGGCCGCGGCTCCTCGAAGAAGGCTTGGCGCGGCTGCGTGGAGGCGGCTGAGCAACGCGTAATCTGTCGCTCAGCTGCCAGAAGATGATCAACCATACGGTTGACTATCAACCGAATACACCAGCAATCGCGAGCGAGGGGCGGCTTCAGGTCAAGACGCCGCCCCCGAACAGGACTGCGCAAATCAGGACTGCCACCAGCATGGAGCCCACGATACCGAGCCATTCCTTGTAGGGCGCCGTGTCGGGAATTTCGCTCTCGAAAATGTCGCGCATCGCACCACCCCTTCGACGATCGTTATGCCGTCTCCTGTGCCGCGGGTGCTTGTGGGGGAAAAATTCGCGGCAATTGTGGAGCCTCTGACGCAATCTTCGAAAAAGCCGGGCGCTGTAGCTTTTCGGTCACAACAACGATCGGGTCCCCTCGCTTTACCGCGAGGAGACCCGAGACTAGCGCCGCAGCGAGACGATCAGCGATAGAAGAAGGACGGGAACGGTCTCGCGTAACCCGGCGTGGGGTAGGCCATCGATTGGGACATGGCGCCGTTGCGCACGGCCGGAGCGGACCGGCGCGGGGTCGATCCGGACGCCACCATGTCGTCGCGCCTGCGCTCGGGCGTGGGCTCGATCCCGCCGCGCGCGCTCCTGATCGCCGCAAGGGTGCGGCTATCGAGATTGTAAACGTCGCGACGGGTCTGCAGCTTGCCGGCGTTGTCGACGAAGGCGGTTTGATAGGTGAGGTGCACCCAGATCGGCGTCGGCTGCAGCTGAAGGTCCTGCTCGCCGCTGCCGAACATCCGCGTGATCCGCGCCGCCGTCCAGTGCTCCTGCGGACGGGCGATGTTGAGGAGAACCTCGGCGTATTTCGCCGGATCCTGCACGCGCATGCAGCCGTGGCTGTAGGCGCGGACCTCATGGGCGAAATAATACTTGTCCGGGGTGTCGTGCTGATAGACCAGGAACCGGTTTGGAAAGTTGAACCGAATCCGTCCCAGCGCATTGTTGGGGCCGGGCGGCTGGGTGATCGAGACGCCACCGCCGCTGTAACTCACGTGCAGCCCCATGCGAGCGAGCACGGTCGGATCCTGCGCCAGCGCCGGCAGATATTCGTTATGCACGATCGACGGCGGCACGTGCCACGTGGGATTGACCGTGATGAATTTCATCGTCTCGCTCAGCAGCGGCGTCGGCATGCTGGGCTTGCCGATGACAATTCGGGTGGTCCACACTTGCGCACCCTCATGCATCACCCTGAGCGTGAAGTCCGGCTGATTGACGACGACATGGGCCTTGCCGAGGTCGCGCGGATACCAGCGCCAGCGCTCCATGTTGGCGATGATGGTGGTCTCGACCTGGCGCGGAGCTTCGCCTTTCTTGCTGCCCGAGTTGGCGCGGACCTCCGCCAGCATCGTCTTGAGCTTTTGATACTCCTCGTGCTGCGGGCTGAACGCGTCGAGCGCTGCGCCCGCGTCCGCGGCGGCGGCGATCGCGCCGAGAATGTCAGCCGGCTCGGGCACCGCCTGCGGAAGCTCGATGTTGCGGCTGACGCGGGTGTAAGGGAACCGTCCGGCCTGCACGTGCCGGGCATAGGTGAGCACGCTCTGCGTGAGCTTGAGCTCGGCTTCGGCCAGCGCATCGGATCCGAGGCCGGCGAAATTCGGCGTCTTATAATCGCTGACCTCGAGCCCGTCGGCATCGGCGTGTTTCAAGCGAGCGACAGCGGACGTGGCGCGCGCGTTCTCGATGCCCTTGTCGAGCCACAGCGGCAGGAAGTTGCGGTTCTGGTAGAACGCCTCGGCGGCCGCGCGCTCTTTCTTGCTGGCAAAAATCTTGTCCGATGTCGCGGCCAGTAGATCGCGAATCTTTTCCGCAATCACACGGTCGGCGGGATCGAGCGAGGCCAGAGGGTCGACTGGGACGGCCGGCTCCGTCACAGCGACGGCCGGCTCCGTCACGGCGGCGGGATCGGCGGCAAGCGTCGGGGTTGAAACCTGCTCGGCAGGTGAGGCTGCGGCAGGCGCGGGCGCAGGAGTTGCGGCCTCCTCGACAGGCGAAGCTGCCGGAGGCGAAGCGGTCGTGGGCGCGGGTGCCATTTTGCTGGGACCCTGCGCTAGGCCGACCATCGGG
>JAFAHL010000724.1 GCA_019237215.1 Hyphomicrobiales bacterium
CGTGCTTCTCGTATTTGACGAAGTTCTCCTGGAACATGCGCACCAGCTTGCGCGCGGTTTGGTCGAACGCGGCTTTGTCCTTCCAGGTCTTCATCGGATAGAGCAGGTGCGGCTCGATGCCCGGGACCGAGGTCGGCACCGCGAAGCCGAAATAGGGATCGGTGCGGAAGCTCACGCCCCGAAGCGAGCCGTCGAGCGCGCCGGTGACGAGCGCGCGCGTCGCCTTGATCGGCATGCGCCGGCCGATCCCGTAAATGCCCCCGGTCCAGCCCGAGTTGACCAGCCAGCAATCGACCTTGTGCTTGGAAATGTACTCGCGCAGCAGATTGCCGTACTCCGCCGGCGGGCGCGGCAGGAACGGCGCACCGAAACAGGTCGAGAAATCAGGCTGGACCCCGACCAGGCCCTTCTCGGTGCCGGCGACCTTGGCGGTGTAGCCGGAGAGGAAATGGTACATCGCCTGCGCCGGCGTGAGCTTGGCGATCGGCGGCATCACCCCGAAGGCGTCGGCGGTAAGAAAGATGATGTTCTTCGGATGCCCCGCGCGCCCGGTGCGCGAGGCACGCGGCATGAAATCGAGCGGATAGGCCGAGCGGGTGTTCTCGGTCTTGGAGTCGTCGTCGAAATTCGGGATCCGCGTCTGCGGATCGAACACGACGTTTTCGAGCACCGTGCCGAAGCGGTTGGTCGCCGCATAGATTTCCGGCTCGGCCTCCTCGGAGAGCTTGATGCATTTGGCGTAGCAGCCGCCCTCGAAATTGAACACCCCCTCGGGACCCCAACCGTGCTCGTCGTCGCCGATCAGCGTGCGGTTCGGATCGGCCGAGAGCGTCGTCTTGCCGGTCCCCGAGAGGCCGAAGAACAGCGCGACGTCGCCGTCCCTGCCGACATTGGCCGAGCAGTGCATCGGCATCACGCCTTGCGCGGGCAGATAGAAGTTGAGGGTGGTGAAGACCGACTTCTTCATCTCGCCGGCATAAGACGAGTTGCCGATCAGGATGATCTTCTTGCTGAAATCGATGGCGATGACGGTATCGCTGCGCACGCCGTGGCGTTTGGGATCGGCCTTGAACGAGGGCAGATTGACGATCGTGAGTTCCGGAACAAAATCTTCGAGCTCGGGAGCCACCGGGCGAATCAAGAGCTGACGAATGAAAAGCGAGTGCCACGCCAGCTCGGTGAAGACCCGCGTTTTTATCCGGTAGTTCGGATCGGCGCCACCATAGAGGTCCTGCGCGTAAAGCTCCTTGCCGCGCGCATGCGCGATGAAGTCGTCATAGAGCCGCTGGAAGTTTTCCGGGGTGATCTTGCGGTTGCCGTCCCACCAGAGCGAATTTTCGGTCAATGCATCGACGACCGTATGCTTGTCCTTGGGCGACCGGCCGGTGTGGACGCCGGTCTCGGCGCAGAGCGCGCCGCCTTCCACGATCGAGGCTTCCCCCGCCGCGATCGCGTGCTGGTAGAGCGAGGGCGCGGTGAGATTCCAGTGGATCGCGCGGAGGTCCTTGAAGCCGAATCGATCGGCGCCGTAGGCGCTGTTCCGCAAACCCGTTTCCTGCACGAAAGACCTCCACGACGCAGCCGGCGGCCGCCGGATCGACTCCCCGTCGCCATATCTGGAAGGCTTGATGATAGCGCCCGCCGCCTGATCCCGCGACCTATAATTGGCCTCGCCTCGCTGTCAATGCTGCGCCGCAGCAGCACACGCTCATTGCGCCAATCCTTTGTCGAGCAGCCATTTTTGGATGAGGTCGGCGATCTCGGCGTTGTTCTTGTCCATCATCATCATGTGAGAATTGCCCTTGATGCCCACGTCCGGCAGGTCGACCACGTCGATGCTGCCGCCCGCGGATTTGAGAACGGCGGCGTAATCGACGCCGCCCTGGCGGATCTTCGACCACCGCGGGTGGTCTTTTGCATTGTCGCCGTAAACGACGAGGATCGGCGTCGCCTTGATCGATTCGACCTTGTTGCGATCGCCGCCCAGCGTCGGCTCCACGGCGACCAGCGCCTTGACCTTGTCCGGACGCGCCTCCAGCACCCGGTAGCCGAACGTCCCCGACTGGCTGTGCACCATGACCACGCAGGGGCAGACCTTGTCGACGAGTTCGATATAAGCGGCGACGATCTGATCGTCGGTGGTGAGCCAGCGCGGCACGCCCTGCTTCATGAACTGCGCATAGGCCTCGATCGGGAACTGGACGCCGGGATAGCTCGTGCGCTTGGCCTTGTCGTCGTTCCACGAACCGGGCGGGCCGATGCGGAAGCGCTCCCACGGATCGCCCAGCGGCAAGGACAGCGCGTCGCCCTTGAAGGTGTCGGTCCAACCGGCGCGGCCGCGCTCCACGGCGTCGGAGATATAGGTGTCCCAGCCCTTGCGGATGAAATAGCTGAGCCAGCCTTCGCGGCCATCCGGCGTGGTCTCGTAGGTCACGCCGGTGAGCCCGCCGCCGTGCCACATCAAGAGTGGCAGCTTGCCCCTGCGGTTTTGCGGCAGGAAGTACTGCACGTACATCTGCTCGACTTGATATTTGCCATTGGGGTCCATCTTCGCGGGCACACCGCCGGGTGTGAACACGACCTCCTTGATCGGCTGGCCGGTGATCTCGATGACCCGCCCGCCGACGTGGAACGAACCCATGTCGCGTAAAGCAATGGGCTCCTTGCCCTGCGCCCAGGCCGAGCCTGCGGCGAGGCTGACTGCCAAAACGATGCCGAAGCGGCGCATGGCTCCCTCCCTTCTTCCGTTTCGAAATCGGAACTCTTGCGAGCGTCGAACGCGGTTACTCGACCAAGCCTTTCCCGACCATCCACGGCCGCGATCACGCCGCGCGCCGCGCCTCCTCGGCCATTTGCTTGAGCAGGTCGCGCAGCGCATCGGGCGCGCGCACGCGCTGCGGAAACGGCAGCCGCAACGCGGTGCGGTCGAGCTGCAGTTCGAGCCCTTCAGGGTCGCATCCGACGCAGC